>CAZKKP010000208.1:3080-7037 GCA_964553295.1 uncultured Thermoanaerobaculia bacterium
GGGTGTCGAGACCTGCCTGCTGTCGGGTCTGCCGCCGCCAGTGGAGGGAGAGATCGAGCTCCAGCTCGAGGCTCTCGAGCAGCTCTTCGAGGCTTCGGGCGACCCGAGGACGGGGAAGGTCGTCGGCGGGATCCGCGAGTCGCTGGCACGGTCTCGGGGCGGGGCGCCGGCGGACGAGCCGCCGCCGCCGCGCCGATTCGAGCCGCCCCGCGAGGGCAGGGGTCGTCGTTCGTCGCCGCCGGTGTCGGGGGCCCTGCGGCGGGCAGTCCAGGAACTCGGAGAGGATCCCTGGGCGCGGCTCGACGCGGCGCCGCGCCGGCGGACGTGGTGGCTCGGGGCGGCGGCGATGGCAGCCCTCGCCGTGGTCGTCGTTCTCGTGGTCCGGCCGCAGGGATGGGGATCCGGCGACGTGCCTCCCGCGGCGCCGGCGGTGGTCGACGCGGTCGAACAGGGTCGTGTCCCGGGCGGTCCCGAGCCGACCTTCCAGCCCGAGGTGCTCGACCTCGTCGAAGAGGCGGAAGCCTACGACGTCCAGCTCGAGCTGGTGAAGCTCGAGGCCGAGGCCGGCTGGCGGGCGATCCGCAGCGCGAACCTCGACCAGGGGGTCGCCCGGCTGGCGGCGGCGGCGACCCTGGACCGCCACCACCGGCTGGTGGCAGAGCTCGGCCGCGGGGTGGTGAGGGCCCTGGTCGAGGCCGCCGACGGCGGAGCGAACTACGGGCGCTGGGAGGAGGCATCGGAACGGCTGGCCCAGGCCCGGGCGGTAGCCGAGGGTCTGTCCCTGGAGCTGGCCGCGGTGGAGGCGGCCGAGCAGCGACTCGCCGCGACCCGTCGATTCACCTATGTTCTGCCCGAGGATCACGGCGGGATCCGGGCGGCCGTCGGCCGCGAGGTGCGGATTACGGTGATCGGCGCCCCGCCGCTGGACGGTGTGCTGCGGGCCTTCCACGACGATGTGCTGTCCCTCGAGGTGGATTCCGGCGTGCCCGGGGGCGAGGTGGCCTTCACCACCCAGCTCTCGCTGACCCGGGTCCGCGAGCTGCGGGTCTTCACCGACCGGTAGCGGGCCGGGCGCCGGCGGCACAATGGTGCATAATCACTGGATGCCGGATGAAACCCTGGTCGATGTTCCTGCCGCGATGCTGACGTCGTTTCCGTTTCTCGCCCGCGAGGTAGCGGGCAGCACTGTGCTCGCCTGGCTGGTGGCCCTGATCGTTGGCCTGGCGGTCCTCGCCTGCCTGAGAGTCACGGTCACCGTGGTTCATCGACGGTTGGGCGGGCTCGCCGAGCGCACCGCGACCATCGCCGACAACCTGGTGGTCGAGATGCTCGGCGCGACCCGAGGTACGGTGATCGCAGTCGTCGCGCTGTGGGCGGCGAGCCGTGGCCTGAGCCTGCCACCGACGGCTGGAACGTTGATCCGCGGTGCTCTGGTGGTCGCACTGGTGATCCAGGCGTCCTTGTGGGTGAACCGTGCATTGGTTTTCTGGCTCGATCGCCAGCGCGAGCTCCTCGCCGAGTCCGACCCCGGGGCGCTGACCACCCTGCAGGGCATGTCCTACGTCGTCCGGATCGCGGTGTGGTCGGCGGCCCTGCTGGTGCTGATCGACAACCTCGGCTTCGACGTCACTGCCCTGATCGCCGGCCTCGGCATCGGCGGCATCGCCGTTGCGCTGGCTCTTCAGAGCATCCTGGGCGATCTCTTCGCGTCGCTCTCGATCGTGCTCGACAAGCCTTTCGTCAACGGCGACTTCATCGTCGTCGGCGAGCACCTCGGCACGGTCGAGCGGGTCGGGCTGAAGACCACCCGGGTCCGTTCGCTGTCCGGCGAGCAGCTGGTGTTCTCCAACTCCGACCTGCTCGGCTCGAGGATCCGCAACTTCAAGCGGATGGCGGAGCGGAGGGTGGTGTTCACGGTCGGCGTCACCTACCAGACGCCGCGGGCCGAGGTCGAGGCCATCCCCGGCCGGATCCGGGAGATCATCGAGGAGACCGAGGGCACCCGCTTTGACCGCTCCCACTTCAAGGGCTTCGGCGACTCGGCACTGCTCTTCGAGGCGGTCTACTTCGTGCTGACCGCCGACTTCGCCCGCTACATGGATGTCCAGCAGTCGATCAACCTCGCGCTGATGGACTACTTCGAGTCCCGCGGCATCGACTTCGCCTACCCGACACAGACGGTGCACGTGGTCATGCAGGAGCTTGCGGCCGCCGAACGGGTGGCAGAAGGGGCTTCCCGCGACTGACTCGGCGCCGCCTTCACGGCAGGGTCGGCCCAGGACGCGGGCGAGCTCGCCGCCGCCTGCTGCCGCAAGGCGGTCGAGCTGAGCAGCTGGGGGGAGGTCCACCGGCTCGCGAGCGCGTCCCCAGAAGAGGCTGGAGGGGGCGGGGCACTGAGGCAGCCGATATACTGGCCGCCGCGATGGAGCGGGAACAGGGGACTCGCGGGCCGGCGGAAGACGGCGCCGGAGGCAGGGTGCGGGCCGCGGCGCTGCCGCACGCGCCCGAGGTGGGGCTGGCCAAGCGGCTGCTGGGGAGGTATCACGTCACCGGGGCCTTCTGGTACCGCATCCACGCCTTCAGTATGAGGATTATGCCCAGGTGGGGGGTCGGTGTCATCGTCACGATCTTCACCACCTTCTTCTTCTTCCTGATCTTCAACATCCGCCGGGCCGTCGCGAGCAATCTCGAAGCGGTGCTGGGGCCCTGTGGCTGGCTCGAGCGCCAGCTGAGGATTTACCGGACCTTCTTCACCTTCGCCTGGTGTCTGTCCGAGCGCTACGAACGGCTGCTCGGCAAGGGCGGTTTCGCGATCGACATCGACCTCGAGCGCTGGCGGCGGCTGTTCGAGCCCGGCACCGGTTTCGTCATGGTCACCGCCCACTTCGGCAACTTCGAGGTCGGCTCGATGCTGCCGGCCTTCGAGGAGGCGCGCGAGGTACACGTGGTGCGCGAACGGGAGGCCGACCCCGAGGCACAGGTGTTCGTCGAGGAGCTGCTGCGCGCCGCCGGCGGCTCACACTACCGGTCGCACTTCGAGGGCGAGCACGAGCTCCAGGGGCTGACCCTGCTCAACGCCCTGCGCCAGGGAGGCATCGTCGGCGTGCAGGGGGACCGGCCGCGGAGCGGCGGCCGGATCGTGCAGGCCCGGATGTTCGGCCGCCCGTTCCCGTTGCCCGACGGCCCCGCGACCCTGGCTCGGGTCGCCGAGGTGCCGCTGGTGCCGATCTTCGTGCTCAGGGTCGGCCGGCGGCACTACCGCATCGAGATCCGCGAGCCCATCTGGGTGGCCAGCAGCGGCCGTCGCGACGCGGCCGTCGCCGAGGCGATGCAGCGGGTCGCGGACAGCATCGAGTTGGCGATCCGTGAAGCGCCACACCAGTGGTTCTGCTTTCGGGAGGTCTGGCCGCGCCGTCAGCGGGGCACGCCGGCCACAGCCTGACGCCCTCGGCCCGGGCGGCGGCGGCGAGGCGGTCGTCGAGGGTCGCCATCCCGGCCTGCAGGCGGCGGGCGAGTTCGAGGTGGGCGACGTCACCTCAGGTAGGTGCTGATCGACCCCGAGGCCGCCAGCCGGCCCGCGACGGCCACCTCGAAGCGGTAGGTCGACAGGGGAGGGACCACGCCGTCCACGCGGATGGCGACCTCGACGGCGGCGCCGGCCGGCAGCGATCTGCGCAGCTCGACATCCCTGGCGCCGACAAGGTAGCCGATGCGTGGCCCGGCGGGATCGCCCTCTCCCAGCCGCCGCAGCGCCTCGTGGGCGGCGGCGGCCTGAGCCGCCGCCTCGAGGGCGACGAAGCCCGCCGCGTCACCTCCCGAGACGAAGGCGGAGTCAGCCGGAATCGAGACCCTCGCCCTGAGCTCGTCCTTTGTCCTCGCGAGCACGTGCTCGAGCAGCAACGCCGGCCCCCGGTGCGGCACAAGCTCGGTCGCCGCGGGGAACGGTCCCCCGACCCC
>CAZKKP010000209.1:0-1046 GCA_964553295.1 uncultured Thermoanaerobaculia bacterium
CGACGACGCAGTACGGCCCGACGCGACGCAGCACACCACGGCCGACGAGCTCGGCGACCGCGCTGTCGAACTCGTCCCGGTTCCGCCACCGCCGGTCGCTCAGCCGGTGAAGCTCGTCCGTCGTCAACGGGAAGTCGAAGATGTGGTAGTAGAGCAGGGTGCGCAGCACCGAGCAGATCCCCGACAGGGCATCGGGTTCACCAGGCGTCCCTGGCGCCAGGGGCACGGCAGCCGTCGAGTGGTGGTTCGTCACGTGGCGACACGGCCTCAGGGTTGAGACGGAGTCCATCATAGCCGCCCACTCCGGGTTCCGTCCATGACCACCTCCCGGCCGCCCCACCGGCGCTGGTTCCGCCGCCGTCCGGTGCTGACACTGGCCGCCCTCGACCTCCTCCTGCTCGTCGGGCTCGCCGTCGCCCTCGAAACCGCCTTCCGCTGCCAGTGGCTCGACTTCTGGGGCGCCGAGCTGGCTCGGTACAACCCGGTGATGCCGGCGGCCGCAGCGCCGGCGACGGTGCTCCTCCTCGGCGACTCCTTCACCGCCGGGCGGGGGGCGCTGGCTGACCGGCTGCGGCCGCTGCTCGACCCCGGGCTGCTGGTGGTCAACTCGGGGGTGAGCGGCACCACCGCCCGGGACGCGGCGATGATGGCGCCTCGTCGATTGGCGCGCTTCCGGCCCCGGGTCACGGTCTACCAGGCCTACGCCGGCAACGACCTCTTCGAGACCCGGCACCGCGCCGCGCCCGACCACGCGCCGGCCCTCCGCCGGCTCTACTGGGCGTTGCTCGACCGCGGGTGGTGGTCCTTGGGCTGGGTCAACTACAAGCTCGGCCAGACCCGGGACGCCCTGCTCCGGGCACGTTTCGACGACTTCGAAGGAGCCACTCGCGAGCATGAGTCGTTCGAGGCCCGGCGGCCCTTCGACCCGGCCGCCTACCGTTCCCGCGACCGCGCCCTTGTCGCGGCTGCACCGCGGAGTGTCGTCGACCAGGTGCTGGTCGCCGGCCCGATGGCCGGGGTGTGGCCGATCTGGGCCGCCGACGTTT
>CAZKKP010000209.1:1056-7006 GCA_964553295.1 uncultured Thermoanaerobaculia bacterium
TGCCGGCTCGACGACGCGGTCGCGGCGGCGGGCAGCCGCCTGGTGGTGGTCGTCGTCCCCCACTGTGTCCAGGTCTCCTCGCTCTACCGGGAGCGCTTCGCCTCCCTCGGCGCCGACCTCGGCGACGCCGACTCCCTGGGGCGGTCGCCCCAGGTCATGGTCGAGGGCCTGCGCGCGCTGCTGCCCGGGGTCGAGGTGCTCGACCCGCTTCCCGCCATGCAGGAGGCCGAGGCCCGCGGCGTGCGCCTGTATCGCACCCACGACCCCCACCTCACCGGCGACGGTCAGCAGCTGCTCGCCGAGCTGCTCGCCTGCGGGCCGTTGTCGGACCTCGCAGCCGCCGCCCGCCAACAGACGAGCAGCGCCGGCAGGGCGACCACGAGCTCGGTGGCGACGGTCGCCCAGGCGGCGCCGATCGCTCCCCAGGCCGGGATCAACGCCACGTCGAGCGCCAGGTTCAACGCCAGCCCGAGCGTTGCGAGGCCGAGCCAGGTCCGGGCCCGACCGAGCAGCGCCAGGCTCTGGGTGGCGAGGAAACCGAGGTACACCGCGACGGCCGCCGGCGCCAGGACCACCACGAGCCCGGCGACCGCCGGACCCTCGTCGGGATAGAGCCGGGGCAGCAGCCACGGGACGACCACGGTGAGCGCGACGGCGACGACCGTCCCGAGGCCGAGGAAGACCACGGCGGCACGCCGGAACACCAGTGCGAATGCCGGCGCCCGAGCCAGGCGCGGCAGCATGGCGAGCATGATCAGGTGGGGCAGGCCGTAGCTGGCCTCGAGCACCCGCGCCGCGGTGAAGTACCGGCCGACGGCCTCGGCGTCGACAAGCCAGCCGAGCAGCAGCACGTCGACCCGCAGGTAGAGGGCGCCGACGACGCTGACCGCCCCGAGCACGAGGCCGCGCCGCAGCAGGGAGGAGAGGCGCTCCGCCGACGGCGCCGCCTGCCGCACGGTGGCGCGCAGCTGGGCGAGCTGGCGACCGAAGAACGCGAAGCTGAGCAGCCAGCCGCCGGCGACGCCGGCGAGCAGCGCCAGGGCCGCCGCCTCGGCGCGGCCGGGGAGCAGGAGCACGACGACCAGCAGCAGGCCGAGAGCAAGGGCCCGCTGGAGGGCGCCGACCACGCCCTCGAGACGCGTCTGCTCGAGGCCGCGCAGGGTTGCGAACAGCGCCGCCTGGGACCGTGCCAGCCCCAGGTGGAGGACGAGCAGGGCGAGCAGCAGCGCCGGGGCGCCGGCGGCGACGCCGACCAGCCAGCCCGTGACCAGCAGCACCGGCAGCCAGCGCACGAGGGCGGCGACCACCCGCCGCACCGTGCCGAGCTCGCCGCGTGCTGCCGCGGTGGTCAGGAGCAGCTCGAGGGGAGTCTCGAGCAGGGGCTGGGCGAGCACCAGCACGGCGGTGTAGAGCAGGGTGAAACGGCCGACCTCGGCCATGGGCAGCAGTGCCGGCAAGGCCAGGAAGAAGACGAAGGTGAGCCCCCGACCGAGGCCGTGGTGCAGGGCGAGCCAGCCGAGATTGCGGATCAAGGGCGCCCCGTGCCATGCCAGGCAGCGGACCCGGCGAGCACCATCAGAACCACCATCGTCGGGTCGTGGGTGAAGCAGTCGATCCCCTGGCCGAGGAGCAGCACCGCCAGAGGTAGGCCCGTCCGGGCGATGCCCGGCCTCCGGGTCGTCCAGACGAGCCAAACCGTCACGCCCAGCAGGCCCAGCCCCACCGTGCCCAGAGCGACCCATGCCTCGAGCACCAGGTTGTGCGTGTTGAAGCCGCGCTCGCCCATCACCCTCGAGCCCGCAGTCGCCTGGAACACGTTCAGGCCGAGGCCGGCCAGCGGCCGCTGACGGATCTCGACCACCGCTTCCCGCCACAGCTTCGAGCGCAGGCTCGCCGACATCCCCGCCGGCGACAGCGACGGCGACCAGCCGAGGGGCGCCGAGATGAGCCGGTTCGCGGCGGGCAGCCAGGAGCCGTGGCGAAGGCCGAGCTGCCGTGCCGGAACCGGCAGCGTCAGCACCACGACCACGAAGACCGCGGCGACGACCGCGGTGCGGCGGGCCGGCGCCACCCCCGCGAGAACCAGCAGCAGCAGCGTCGCCGCGAGCACGAGCCAGGCGTTGCGGCTGCCCGACTGGGCGATCTGGGTCAGCAGCAGCCCGCGCAGGGCCCAGGCGGTCCGCGGGCCGCACTCGCCCCGCCGCACGAGCATCTCCAGCAGCACCAGTGCGACGACCATCGCGACGCCGAACTGGTTCGGCCAGGGCATCAGGGACGCCACCCGTGGCGTGATCGACAGCGAGTCGTCGCTGCGCAGCAGCGCGAACGGCAGGCTCTCGGGGAAGGCCGCCTCGACCACCCCGCCGAGGGCCAGCAGGATCAGGAAGCCGAGCACGGCGCGGGCCACGGGTGGCCGCCGCACCGGCGAGGCGAGCACCGCCAGGGCCCCGAGCGCCGCCAGACCGTACACCGCGCCCTTGGCGGTGGAGCGGAGCCCCACCGCCGGCAGCGGCCCGTCGAGGGCTGACACCCACGACCACGCCCACACGCCGAGGATCGCCAGCACTGCCGGCTGGGCGCGCCGGCGGCAGCGCCACAGATCCGTGCGGTAGAGGACCGCCAGGGCGAGGCCGCCCGCCGCGATGAGGAGGTTCGACAGACCAACGTCGAGACCCGGCAGACGGATCGCCGCGAGCAGCGAGCCGCCCAGCATGACCCCCAGGGGCACCACGAAGCGGCGGTCGAGGAGCGGCAGCTGGAGCACGGCAGCCGACACTGTACCAGCCGGACACGAGCCGCGACCCGATATACTCCCGCGGCGGAACCCATGCGCCTGCTCGTGCTGACGCCGCGCTTCCCCCATCCCCCGGACAAGGGGGACAAGCTGCGCGCCTACCATCAGATCTCCGGGCTGGCTCGGCGCCACGAGGTGGTGCTGTGTGCGTTCAGCGACCGCCCGGTTTCGCCAGCCTCCCGCGGAGAGCTGGAAAGGCTGTGCCGACGGGTGGTGGTGCTCCGCTTCGCCGCCTGGCGCGGCTGGCTGCGGGCGGCGACTGGGCTGGTCGGCGACCGACCCCTGCAGGTGGCCTACTTCCAGGACGCCCGGCTCGCCCGGGCGGTCCGTGGGCTGATCGAGGAGGAGGCGCCCGACCACATCCTCTGCCAGCTGGTCCGCGTCGCCGAGTATGCCTGTGAGCTCCCGATCCCGAGCACGCTGGACCTGATGGACGCCTTCTCCTGGGGGATGGCGCAACGCTGCGAGCACCGGCCCGGCTGGCTTGGACCGCTGCTGAGGCTCGAGAGCCAGCGGCTCCGCCGCTACGAGCGCCGCATGGTCGAGCGCTTCGACCGCTGCACCATCATCTCCGCCGCCGACCGCGAGCACATCGACCTCAGGGACGGCGGGCGCATCGCCGTGGTCGCCAACGGCGTCGACCTCGAGGCCTTCAGCCCCCGGCCGAGGGCGGCCGACGTCGACCTGTTGTTCGTCGGCAACATGAGCTACCCGCCCAACGCCGACGCCGCCGAGATCCTGGTTCGGGAGGTTCTTCCGCGGGTCCGACAGCAGCGTCCGGACTGCCGCGCCCTGATCGCCGGCACCTCGCCGACGGCGGCGGTCCGGCGGCTGGCGGGCGACGGCGTCGAGGTCACCGGCTGGGTGGACGACATCGCCGCCAGCTACGCGCGGGCCCGAGTGTTCGTCAACCCGATGCGCTTCGGCACCGGGCTGCAGAACAAGCTCCTCCAGGCGATGGCCATGGCACTTCCCTCGGTCAGCACAGCGATGGGCGATCGTGCCCTCGGGGCCGCCCCCGAGGCTCTGCGGGTCGCTGCGGACGCCGACGGGATCGCCGCGGCCTGCGTCGAGCTGCTGAGCAACCCCGCGGCGGCGGCCGAGCTCGGGCAGCGCGGCAGGAACTTCGTCTGCGAGAGGTTCGGCTGGCCACGGGCGGTGGCCGAGCTCGAGCGCGTCCTGCTGTCGGCCGACGAGGGTGACGAGGTCCTTGGCGCACCTGGACGCACCACCGGGACGGCAGGGTCATGAGCAACGCCGCCGGTCCTGCCGCCGCCATCACGGCCTCGCTCGCCCGGGGCCGCTGGTGGATCGCGGCCGCAGCTGTCCTGTCGGCGGCCTTGACCGCCTGGCTCGTCGCCTCCACCCCGACCCGTTGGCTGTCCTCGGGCCGTCTCGAGATCGAGGATCGGGAGCTGTCCCCGGCGGAGGTCGTGGCGCAGCTGCGCAGCGGCGCGGTGCTCGAGCGCTGGCGAAGCAGCGACCGGACCGCCGCCCGACCGGACCCGGCGGCGGCGGCGCAAACATTCGCCGAACGGGTCCAGGTCACCGCAGGCGAGGGCCGCGAGGTGTGGGTCACGGCCTGGGACGTCGACGGCGAGAAGGCCCGGGACCTGGTGCTGGCGGTGCTCGAGGCCGCGGCCCATGAGGATCGCGGGCGCCGGTCGAAGCGCTTCAGCGAGAGCCTCGCGGCCCTGGACGCCGAGAGGCTGAGTCTGATCCGCCGCCTGGACACGCTGGCCGCGGCGGACGACGACGCTGATCCCTCGAGGCCCGTCTTCGCCGGCGTCGTCGGGGAGGAGATCGAGCGGGCTCGGATTCGCCGCCTCGCCGAGCGCCTGGCCGCAGTCGAGGAGGAGCTCGAACAGGTGCGAGCGGCGGTGGCGGCGCCGGGCGCCTCCTGGCGGGTCGCCGACGCCCCGGTCCCCTGGCAGTATCCCCTCCCCCGGCGTCTCGGGGGACCGGTGGCCGCCGCGCTGTCACTGCCGGTTCTGGTGGCCGCCCTGACCTGGCTGGCCCATGACCGCCGTCGTGAGTGAGGTCCGGCGAGGGGGCGAGAGGCTCGCCGGCGCGGCCGGCCTCGTGGCAGCCGTCGCCCTGCCGGCGCTGCTCCTCGCCACCCCCTGGGCGGCCCGCTGGTGGCTGGCGGCCGTCGCCGTCACGATTCCGGCAGCGCTCGTCGCCCTGCGCTGGCCGGTGATCGCCTGGTGGGCGGCCGTGGCGGCGGCCCCGCTGTCGGTGGAGCTGCCCGTCGCCCTCGGCAACGCCCGTCTCTCGGCGCCCTCCGAGCCGCTGATGGTGCTCGCGCTGCTCGCCTGGGCGGCGCACCGCGGGCGCGGCGATGCCACGCCGCTGCCGGTCGCCTGGCGCCACCCGGTGGCGCTGCTGGCGGCCGCGGTGCTCGGCTGGACCGCCCTGTCCGCCGCTTGCGGCACCGCCCCCGTCGTCGGGTTGAAGCTGCTGGTCGTACGCTCGCTCCAGGCCGCGACCTGCCTCGGACTCGGTCTGGTGATCCTCCGGCGACCGGCCGATCTCGCCCGGCTCGCGCTGATCGGCAGCCTCGCGCTGGCCCCCGTGATCGCCCTGGCCGTGGTGCGGCTCACCGCCTCCGGCTTCGACTCCCGGATGGTCTACAACAGTGCCGCACCATTCTTTCCGAACCGGCTCGAGCTGACCGTGCTGGCCGGATTCTGGCTGGTCGCGGGGACGTTCGGGCCGCCGTCCCGGCCCCTCCGGCCGCTGTGGATCGCAAGCCTCGCCGTTCCCGGCGTCGCCATCCTGCTGCTCAGCTCCCGGGCGGGCTGGTTGTGCCTGGCGGTGGGTCTCGCGGTACGCGCTCTGATCGCCCTGCGGCCCCGACCCGCGGCGCTGGCGGCCGCAGGCGTCGCCGCCGCCGTGCTGCTCGGCGGCCTCGCCGTCGACGCCGCCCGCTGGTGGGACGAGCGGTCGTCGCCCGCAGCCTCCAGCGGCGCCCTCGACCCCTTCTGGCGGAGCGTCGCCACCTCCTTCCTCGACGGAGACGCCTCCGCCCTCGAGCGGCTCAACCGCTGGCGATGCGCTGTGGTGATGGCGGCGGAGCGACCGCTGACGGGGTTCGGCCCGGGCGCCTTCGAGGGCGCCTATGGTCCCTTCCAGCGCACCCGCGACCTGACGCCC
>CAZKKP010000210.1:0-3048 GCA_964553295.1 uncultured Thermoanaerobaculia bacterium
CGCCGCGCAGCGCCGCGAGCAGGCTGCGCACCGCGAGCTTGACGGCATTGCCCCGGTTCTCGATGATGTTGAGGCCGGAGTGTCCGCCGCGCAGGCCGCGCACCGCGAGCCGGACCGGTATCGAGCCGAGCATGGCGCGGCGCCGGCCGAGCTTCAGCTCGCCGTGGGTGTCGCCGCCGCCGGCGCAGCCGATGTAGAAGGCGCCGTCCTCCTCGGTGTCGAGGTTGAGCAGGATGGCGCCTGAGACCAGGGCCGGGTCGAGCTGTTGGGCGCCGGTGAGACCGGTCTCCTCGTCGACGGTGCAGAGGATCTCGAGGGGACCGTGGGAGATGTCCGGGTCGTCGGCGACCGCCATGGCGGCGGCCAGGCCGATGCCGTTGTCGGCGCCCAGCGTGGTGCCCATCGCCTGCACCCAGTCGCCACGCACCTCCACCTCGATGCCCTGGGTCATGAAGTCGAAGTCGAGGTCGGAGTTCTTCTCGCAGACCATGTCGAGGTGACCCTGCAGGACCACTGTCGGGGAGGACTCGCGACCCGGCGAGGCCGGCACCCGGACGACCAGGCTGCCGGCGGCGTCGCTGCGGACCTCGAAGCCCCGGCTCGCCGCCCACTCGCGGACGTGCGCGACGATCCGCTCCTCGTGTTTGGAGGGCCGCGGGATGCGGCGGATCGCGTCGAAGTGCTGCCACAGCAGGGTGGGCTCGAGGGATGCGAGGGGGCTGGTCATCTGAAACCTCCAGGGGTCAGTCGAGGGTGGCCCGTCCGCACCTCCGCGGACGCGCTCGGGCGCCGACGGGCGCCGCCGCATTGTAGCCCGAACCATGTCGGCTTCAGAGCTGCCGCAGCAGCGCGACCGCGGTGCGGGCGCCGCCGATGCGCAGGCCGTCGACCATCAGGGTCATTGCCAGCCGCCGCCGGTCGCGGGCGAAGACGGGCAGCGACACGTGGACGCGGTCCGACTCGACCACCTGGCCGAGCCCGAGGGGCTCCTCGGCGATCGCCAGGCGCTCGTCGGCCTCCAGAAGCCGGCGGGCCGTGGAGTCGTCGTCTCGGGGCGCGCCGAGCTCGAGGACGAAGTGGGCGAGGTGGCCGTGGAAGCAGCCGGTACGCGTCCAGGTGACCGCCAGGGGCAGGTCGGGGATGGCCGCGGCGGCCTCTTCGGCGAGCCGGGTCGGGTCGTCTGCGACGGCGTTGAAGGCGAGCACGTGGCCGTCGAACAGGTCCTCGGGAGTGCCGCCCTGCAGGCGGGAGACCGCCTGGGCGGCGAGCAGCTCGACGGCGGCGCGGCCGCCCCCGGAGACCGGGTCGACGATGGCGAGGGCGCCGCCGATCGGCTCGAGCTCGGCGAGGGCCTCGATCACCGCGGCGGCCGCGACCACGGCAGGGTGGGCGGGGCGCAGCCGGCCGTCGCCGCCCGCCGCGGACCAGGTTGTGGGGATGCCGAGCCGACGCGTCCCGGCGAGGCCGGAGAGGTCGATGAGCCGCTGACCGGGGAGCGTCTCGAGGTGGTCGACAAGCTGTCTCAGGCGTGGGCTGTCGGCGTCCGAGGCGAGAATGACGACGTCGGAAATCGGCATCTCGCCGGCCTCTTCGAGAGGCGGGACCAGGGCGGACTGACCGCCGACGTTGGCGAGCTGGTGCTCGTCGTCCTCGGCGGTGTGGCGGAACGCCAGGTCGGCGGCGTGATAGCCCTCGTCGACCAGACAGCCGAGCAGCTCACGGCCGATGAGGGTCAGAGGGTCAATCAGGAGGATGGATCGGATCATTCTGGCTCTCCGCGGGTGGGGCGCCGGCCCGCCGCCGGCGCAGGCCCGAGGCGAGGACGGCGAACGGCGCCGACAGGACGTAGACCGCGGCGAGCACCGCGAGGACGCGCGTCACGATCCGGGGATGGAGGATCATCAGCGACACCACCAGGGCGATGGCGAACAGGGTCGTCGCCGGCCAGGGTCGGCGCAGGTTGACGTCCTTGAAGGAGCGGTAGGGAAGGTTGGACACCATCAGCAGGGACAGGGCGAAGACGAACAGGGCCACCACCGGCATGAAGGCGGGATGGGAAACCGGCGCCGGTGACATCAGCACCAGCATCGCGATCGAGCCGCCGCCGGCGGGAATGGGCAGGCCGATGAAGCTGCGGGAGTCGTGGGGCGCGGTCTTGAAGCGGGCGAGCAGGATCGAGCCCGCGACCAGGAAGAGGAAGCACACGGCCATGCCCGTCCGGGGCTGCATCCACAGCCCCCAGTGGTAGGCCAGCAGGGCCGGGGCGATGCCGAATGAGACGACGTCGGCGAGGGAGTCGTAGGCCTCGCCGAAGGATGAGGTCGACCCGGTGAGGCGGGCGATGCGACCGTCGAGGATGTCGGCGACGATGGCCACCAGGATCAGGATCGCGGCGCGCTCGTACTGACCGCGGCTGGCGGCGATCGCCGACAGGAAGCCGCACAGCATGTTACCCACGGTGAACAGCGACGGCAGCAGGTAGATGCCCCGCTTGAGGTCGGCCGAGGCGCGGCGGCGGCGCAGGCGGGGAAGTCTCACAGGTGCAGGGTCTCCCTTGCCGGGTGGGCCGGACGGCGGGCGGACGGATTCCTTCGCGTCGGTATCGTCATCGTGGTCGTCCGCGGGCCGAAGGGGCTCAGGACACCGATCGCTCGAGCTGCGCCATCCGGTCCTTGAGCCGCAGCTTGAGCTTCTTCAATCGTTTTTCCTCGATCTCCTCGTCAGGGGTGAGCCACGACTTGCTCTTGAGCTCCTCGAGTCGCTGCTCGTGGAGCTGGTGCTGGACGAGCAGATCGTTGTACGTGGCCGACACCTGATCCTGGTTCGTGGTCATTCCACGTCCTCCAGTCGCGAGGTTGGACTTCATGTCCTCTTCATCGTACCACCGGTCAACCCGAGCGAGATGTCCGCAGATTCCTCCGATGGTTCGGCCTCGGCGTCCGACGCTCGGGCCGAACCATCGGAGCTGGCGAGAGAGTCTCTGCCTCAGAAGTACGGTCGGTAGCCGATGTCCTCGCTGTCGATCGGGCCCTTCTGGCGGAGCTCCTC
>CAZKKP010000210.1:3058-6996 GCA_964553295.1 uncultured Thermoanaerobaculia bacterium
TGCCGACGACGGCCTCCTGGCGGGTGGTGAAGGCCATCTCGTGCTGCCGGCTCATGATGATGGCCTCCTTCGGGCAGGCGTCGACGCAGTAGCCGCAGAAGACGCAGCGCAGCAGGTCGATCTCGTAGACCCGGGGTTTCTTCTCCCACTCGACGGTGGCGGCCGGGTCCTCCTCGGACTCGATGTGGATGCACTCGGCCGGGCACACCGTCTCGCACATGTAGCAGGCGACGCAGCGCAGCGAGCCGTCGTTGCGGGTGGTCAGGATGTGCCGGCCGCGCAGCCGCTCCGAGTACTGGCGCTTGACCTCGGGGTACTGGATGGTGGCGACGTCCCTCTGACCGAACAGGTTGCGCACGAAGTGGCGGAGCGTCACCGCGAGGCCCTTGAGGATCGGCCCGAGGTAGATCCGCTCGCCCAGGGTCTGGGTCGGGCGGTCGACGTTGACGGTGCTCAGCTGCTGCCTCATCGGTCGAGCTCCCCGGCGATGATGTTGAGGCTGCCCAGGATCGCGATGGCGTCGGGCACCATGTGGCCCTCCAGGAGGTGGGGGAAGGCCTGGAAGATCGCGAAGCAGGGAGGCCGGACCTTGATCCGATAGGGCTTGCCGGTGCCGTCGGCGACGATGTAGTAGCCGAGCTCGCCGTTGGCGCCCTCGGTGAAGCCGTAGCCGTCCCCGGCGGGCACCCTGATGCCGTCGTAGATGAGCTTGAAGTGCCAGATCAGGGACTCCATCTCGGAGTACACCTTCTCCTTCGGCGGCAGGGCGACATGGTGGTTGTCGGTGATCACCGGCCCGTCGGGCAGCCGGTCCAGCGCCTGCTCGACGATTCGCAGGCTCTGGCGCATCTCCTCGATGCGCACCAGGTAGCGGGCGTAGCAGTCGCCGGTGCTGGCGATCGGCACGTCGAAGTCGTAGTCCTCGTAGCCGAGGTAGGGGTGGGCGCGGCGGACGTCGTACGGCACGCCGCAGGCGCGCAGACAGGGCCCGGTCCAGCCCCAGGCGACGGCCTCCTCGGCGCTGAGGGCGCCGACCCCCTCGGTGCGGTCGCGGAAGATGCGGTTGGCGGTGATCAGGGTCTCGACGTCGTCGATGTGCTTCGGGATGGTGGTCAGCAGCTTCCGGACCTGGGCCGGGAAGTCCGCCGGGACGTCGTGGGCGAGGCCGCCCACCCGGACGTAGGACACGGTCAGGCGGCCGCCGCTGCAGGACTCCAGGAGGCCGTAGATCTCCTCCCGCGGTTGGAAGAAGTACCAGAAGTTGGTCAGCGCGCCGAGGTCGACGAGGTTGGCGCCGAGACAGACGGCGTGGTCCATGAGCCGCGACAGCTCCGACAGGATGACCCGGATCGCCTGCGCCCGGGGGGGCGCCTCGATGCCGAGCATGCGCTCGACGGCGAGGGCGTAGCCGACGCCGTTCATCATGCTCGAGCAGTAGTTCAGGCGGTCGGTGTAGGGGATCACCTGCTGGTAGCCGTGGGTCTCGGACATCTTCTCGAAGCAGCGGTGGAGGTAGCCGATCTCGGCCTCGGCCCGGGTGATCACCTCGCCGTCGAGGCGCACGATGGTGCGCAGGGTGCCGTGGGTGGCCGGGTGGGAAGGCCCCAGGTTGAGCACCTGGGTCTCGAAGTGGTCCTCGTCCGGCACCGACTCGCGGGCCCAGTCGGGGACGAAGGTCTCGTTCTCGGTCAGCAGCCAGCGCTTGCCGGGGTCGTAGTCCTTGCGCAGCGGGTGGCCCCGGAAGGCCTCGTGGGTGAGCAGGCGGCGCAGGTTCGGGTGGCCCTCGAAGCGGATCCCGAACATGTCCCATGCCTCGCGCTCGAACCAGTCGGCCGCCTTGAAGACCCGGTAGGCTGACGGCAGCGCCGGGTCGCCCTCGCTGATCGGGACCTTGACCCGGATCCTGCGGCCGGTGTCCAGGCCGGTCAGGTGGTAGACGACCTCGAAGCGCCGCTCGCGCTCGGGGTAGTCGACCCCGCAGACGTCGAGCAGCAGGTTGCAGCGGGTCTCCGGGTGGTCGCGCAGGAGGCGCAGCAGGTCGATCAGGTGGCCGCGGTCGACGGTGACGACCTCGTGACCGTCGGGACCGTCCTCGAGGGACAGCAGGTCGACCGAGGCGAGGGGCTCAGCGAGCCGATGCCGCGCCGGAGCTTGCGGACTTGAGACGGTCATACTGGGTTTCCCCCCGCTGGATCATCTCTTGCAGTTTCAGGATGCCGTGGATCAGGGCCTCTGGGGTGGGCGGGCAGCCGGGCACGTAGACGTCGACGGGGACGATCTTGTCCACGCCCTTGCACACCGAGTACGCGAGCTGGAACAGCCCGCCGCACGTGGCGCAGGCGCCCATCGAGATCACGTACTTGGGCTCGGCCATCTGCTCGTAGACCCGCTTGACCACCGGGGCCATCTTGTCGGTGATCGTGCCGGCGACGATCATCATGTCCGACTGCCGGGGCGAGAAGCGGACCACCTCGGCGCCGAACCGCGCCAGGTCGTAGTGCGCCGACACGCTCGACATGAACTCGATGGCGCAGCAGGCCGTGCCGAAGGGCAGGGGCCACAGGCTGTTCTTGCGGACCCAGTTGAGCATCGCGTCGAGTCGCGTGGTGAGCACGCTCGAGCTGCCGTCGGGTTGGCGCATGTCTCGTCCTTCCTCCCTCGTCCGAGGTCTCTCCAGCCGAGAACGCGGGCCGCGACGTCAGGCGGTCCAGCCTCCGGTGGTGGCGCCGCCCGCACATTGTACTCAGTTTTCACAAGGTGTCACACTCGGTCCGAAGACGCTCACGGCCCCGCTTCGGGGCCGTGCGGTCGCCACCGTCGACGTCCAGGTCGCGGCCGTCTCAGAAGTTGAAGGCGAAGCCTGCGGAGAGCTCCCAGCCGGAGAGGTCGAGCTTGCCGTAGCCGCCGTAGTCGCCGCCGAGGTCGTCCTCGGCCTCGCGCCAGCGGCCCTCGGCGAGGAAGGACCAGCCACCCGCCAGCCGGACGTCGAGCCCGACCACCCCGAGCAGCTCGAAGGTGGTGCCGTCGCCGAAGTAGCCGGTGCGGACGATGGGCAGGTCCGCCGACCCGAAGTCGATGAAGTCGCCGGCCTCGGAGAGCTCGTACCACAGGAAGCCGCCGCCGATGCCGAGGTAGGGGGAGACCGCGCGGCCGTCGCCCGGCCTGAGAACCCACAGCACCGTCAGGTCCCCGAGCTCGAGAGACTTCTGGTGGCGGATCGCGGTCCCGTCGCCGGCCACCCACTCGGTGTACTCCGAGGTGCTGGAGCCCTCGCTGAACGAGAAACCGAACTGGATGCCGGAGTTCCGCCCGAGCATCCAGCGGAAGTCGAGGCCGAAGCCGAGGTCGCTGAGGTCGCTCGGCGAGCCGCTGAAGCCGGCGTAGAGGGCGTCCCACGCCTCCGAGCTGCCGTTGGGCTCGAACAGGGTCAGCCGGAACCGGGTCGAGGCGGTGTCACCGGGGCGCCAGAGCCACTGGGCCTGGACCGACCCGGCGGCGAGCAGGGCGGCGACGGCCGCGGCGACGATGTGGATGCGCAGACGATTCGGAGCGTGCATGTGGTCCTCCTTGAAGAGCGGCAGCCCGGCGCCGGGCCCGGCTGAGGCAGGAGCAACAGTCGTGCCAGCTCCGCCGGCCGGGGTCGACCGAGCTCGCCGTGCCACTCCCGAGTCGAAAGCCATTCCATCCTGGCGTAGATCTTTCCCACGAGCCCACTCAAGAGACGCTTGGAAAACCACTTCGCACGACGTCGCCAGTTTGCGCCGCTCCTCTGTGCTACTCCGGGATCAGAAGTGCTCGCATCCCGCGGTAACCCTCTGGCTGTTCTCCATTCAAATGACCACTGATGAATCACTTGGCACGCAGCCGCGGAGTTCTGGCCGCTCCTCTGTGCTACTCCCGGCTCCGAAGTGCATCACTCCCGCGGTGATTTCTGCCAG
>CAZKKP010000211.1:0-6987 GCA_964553295.1 uncultured Thermoanaerobaculia bacterium
CGGCACTCCGGCAGCGTCCGGACCCGCGCCTCGACGACGACCTCGCGAGCTGCCGCCGTCGGCTCCGCCTCCAGCTTCCGGGGGCAGGCGGCGCGGAGGCCGGGTGAAACCCCTCGAGCACGCCCTGGTGCGCAACGCGCTGTTCGGCGGCGGCGGGCGGCTGCTCACCCTGGCGGTCGGCCTGGTGCTGACGCCGTACCTGGTACACCGGCTGGGGACCACCGGGTTCGGCGTGTGGGCGCTGGTCGCGGTGGTCACCGGCTTCGCCGGCCTGCTCGATCCCGCCCTGCGCGCTTCGCTGGTCAAGCACCTGGCGGAGGCCGACGCCCGCGGTGACCGAGCCGAGCGGAACGCGGTGGTGACGTCGGCGCTGATCTGCTACCTGCCCCTGGCGGGCGCTGTGGTCGCCGGGTTCTTCCTGCTGCGCGGACCGGTGCTGGGTTGGCTCCAGCTCCCGCCAGAGCTTCACGGCGAGGCCGGAGAGGCTTTCCTGCTCGGCCTGCTCGGGCTGGCGGCGGGCTGGGTGCTGGGGATCTTCCCCGCCCTGGTCGACGCCCGTCAGCGCATGGACCTGACCAACGCCCTCGGCGTGGTCTGCCTGCTGCTGACCGCGGCGCTGACCGTGGCTGCGGTCGAGGGCGGGCTCGGCGTGCGCGGCGTGGCGGCGGCTCAGCTCGCCGGCATCGTCGTCTTCCACCTCGGGACGGTACCGCTGGCCTGGTGGGTCGCCGGCCCTCTGCGGGTCGCCCCCGACACGATCGACCGCCGCACCCTCAGCCGGGTGGTCCGCTTCGGTCTCACGCTGCAGGTCAGCACCGCCTGCTCGATCGTCAACCGCCAGCTCGACAAGGTGCTGCTCAGCCGGGTTGCCGGCCTGGCTATGGTCGCATCCTACGAGATCGGCGCCCGGGTGGTCGCCAACGCCGGCTCGCTCCACCCGTTCCTGACCTCGGCGCTGCTGCCGGCGGCCAGCCACCTCCAGACCCAGGGTGAAACCGCCCGGCTGCGCGAGGTCTACCACCGTGCCTCGCGCTACCTGTTCGCGGTGGGCATTCCACCCTTCGTCTTCCTGGCGCTGCACGCGAACGCGGTCGTCACGGCGTGGCTCGGCCGACCCGATTCCTTCGCCGCGGCGGTTCTGATGGTGCTCGCCGGCGGCTACCTGGTGAACGCGTCGAGCAACGCCATGGCCTTCGTCTGCCAGGGCATCGGCCGGGCCGACATCCAGGCCCGGCAGTCGGCCCTGCAGCTGGTCGCGAACCTGGTGCTCAGCGTCCTCCTGCTGTGGTGGTTGGGGCCACTCGGGGCGCCCCTCGGCACCACCCTGGCGCTTTTCGCCGGCGCCGCGTTCTTCGCTCTTCGCTTCCACCCACTGATCGGCACGACCACCGCCGCCGTGCTGCGCCAGGAGGCGCTGGGGACCGTCGTGGCCGCCACCATCGGCGGGGCGGCGAGCTCGATGGTCGCCGCGTTCTTCACCGCCGACAGCCGCAGCGCGGCGCTGCTCGAGCTGCTCGCCGCCGGCGCGGCCTTCGGCGCGATCCATGTGACGCTCAGCCTCGCCATGGGCGTGGTCGACTGGGACGACTTGAGCCGGCTGGTGGCTGCGCTGCGCCGGCCGCACCGTGGGGGCGTCCGATGATCCGGGTGGCGATCCTGGCGCCCGTCGACCGCCCGTGCGGCGTCGGCGACGTCGCCGCACGCCTGGCTCGGGCCCTGCCTGCCGGCTTCCAGCCGACCATGATCGACCTGCCGAGCAGCGCACATCGGCGCGACTGGCGCCGGGCGAGCCGTCTGGCGGGTGGCCACGACGTCGTCCACGTCCACTACGAGTACGGTCTGTTCCGCGTGGTCAAGCCGCTCCGCAACCGACTGGCCAGCCTGCTCGACGGCATCGGCTCACCGACGGTGGTCAGCCTGCACGGGTCCCTGCCCGACCTCGCGCCGCGCTGGCCGGTGTGGCGCGGCCTCGGCGACGCCGCGCGCGACCTCGCCTACCTGCCGTTCTTCGCCCGCTGGGAGGCGGCGCAGTACCGCCGGGCGCGCCACTTCATCGCCCACGCCCGCCCGGTCCACGAGCGGGCCGCGCGGTTCGTCCCCGCAGACCGGCTGTCCCTGCTGCCGCTGCCGGTACCGCGGGTGGCGAGCCGCTGGCAGGGCCCGCCGGCAGACGGACCGCTGATCGTCACTCCGGGCTTCGTCAAGCCCGACAAGGGCTACGAGCTGCTGGTGGAGGTCCTCCGACGGCTGCCGGGCTGGCGCTGGGTGATCGCCGGCGGTCCCCAGGACGACCGCGACCGGCGGCATCTCGAGGAGCTCCGGCAGGCCGTCGACGGCGCCGGGCTTGCCGGCCGCATCCGCGTCACCGGCTATCGTCCCGCGGCCGAGGTGGAGGCGGAGTTCGCCGGGGCGACGATGGCGGTGCTGCCGTTTCACCGGGCGGCCGCGTCGGCCTCCCTCGTCTGGGCCATCGCCTGCGCCACGCCGGTGGTCGCGGCGGACCTGCCGTCCTGCGTCGAGGTCGCCCAGGAGGGCGCCGGCGTCGAGCTGGTCGAGGGCCGCGACGCCGATGTCTGGGCGCGATCGCTGGCCGAGCTGGCGGCCGACGTCGAGCAACTGCGGCGACTGTCGGCGGCGAGCCAACGGTATGCGGCCGGTCACGACGACGCCGCGGTCGCGGCCCGACACGCGAGCCTTTATGCCGGCCTCGTCGGAGGCCCTGCCCGATGAGGCCGAAGGTGCTGCTGGTCACGCCCACCTGCCCGGTCCCGCCGACGGCGGGCGCGCCGCTGCGCACCAGCGGCTGGCTTCGCGCCGCGGCCGACGCCGCCGAGCTCGCGGTCGCGACCCTCGTCCGGACCCCCGAGGAGGCGGCCGCCCTCAGAGAGCTGCGCGGTCTGGTGCAGCACGTGGTCGCCGTCCCGGCGCGCCGGACCCCGCCGGCACGGCTGCGCGACCGGGTGCTCGCTGCCCTCACCGGCCGTCCGCTGCCGGTGGTCGCCGGCGCCAGCCGGCAGCTGCGCCTCGCGATCGAGCGGCTGATCGCGGACTGGTCGCCGGACGTCGTCCAGCTCGAGCAGCTCGCCGCGGCGACCTACCTGGAGCTGTCTCCTCGTACCCGGTGTGCCGTCGTCTACTCGGCCCACAACGTCGAGTCGCGGGTCGTAGGAGGACCACCGGAAGGACGTTCGCGGTCCACCGTGGCCTACGCGCGCCGGACGGCAGCTCTGGAGACGACCGTGGCCGCGGCGGCGGACCGCGTGGTCACGGTGACCGCTGCCGAGGCCGCGTGGTTCGCCGCCCGGGGCGCGACCTCGATGACCATCGCCAACGCCCTGTGGCTCGAGGATCTGCCGATCCGCCCGGGGATCTCCGACGAGGATCCGCCGACCCTGCTGTTCGTCGGCCATCTCGCCTATCCACCCAACCGGGACGCGGCGCTGCGTCTGGTCCGCGACGTCCTGCCGCGGGTGCGCTCGCACCATCCTCGGGCACGCTGTGTGGTTGCCGGGCGCCAGCCGCCGCGCGAGGTGCAGCGGCTGACCCGGCTCGGCGCCGAGGTCGTCGCCGACCCGCCCGACCTTGGCCCACTGTGGGCGCGGGCTTCGGTCTTCGTCTGCCCGCTGCGCTGGGGCGGCGGCAGCCGGCTGAAGCTCATCGAGGCCGCGGCCCGAGGCGTGCCGATCGCGACCACTTGGGCCGGCGTGGAGGGCCTGGAGCTGCGCGCCGGCGAGGACCTCGCAGTCGCCGACGACGATGCCGGGCTCGCGGCCGCCGTGCTCGAGCTGCTCGCCGACGCCGGCCTCGCCGGACGACGCGCCCGATCCGCCCGTCGTCGGGTCGAGGCGCACCACGACTGGCGCCGTCTGGCGCCTCGCGTCCGCGAGCTGTACGAGGACCTCGGCTGCCGCGCCGAGCGTGACAGCGACGGGGGGGTGGGGTGAAGGTCCTGCTCGACGGTCGGCCGAGCTACGGCGGCGTCCACCGCGTCGTCCGCGGCCTGGCCGACGGCCTGCGGTCCCACCCGGGGGTCGAGCTCGCGGTGTACGGCGGAAGGGACGGGGCTCCGATCATCTGTGACGATCGGCTGCCGCCCCTGCGCCGCCGCCTGCGGCCCCTCCTCGGCAGCCTGCGCCGGGTGGTCGGCGATCAGCTGGGGCTCGCCCGGGCGGCCCGGAGAGCTGGGGCGGATGTCGTCCACTCACCGCACGGGGTGGTTCCTCCGAGCCCGCGGCGGCCATGGATCGTCAGCCTCTGGGACCTCAGCCCGCTCGATCCCGGGCTCGCCTGCGGCCCCCCCCTGATGGCCCGCTACCGCGCGTTCTGCTTCCGCCGGGCCATCGCGCGCGCCGACCATCTCATCGTCCCCTCCGACGCCGTCCGGGCTGCGCTGATCGACAGGTTCGGAGTGGCCGTCGACCGGGTGACCCGGATCCACCCGCTGTTCGGGCCGCACCTCGAGGTCGGCGACCTTCCCCTCCCGAGACCCCGTCACCTGCTCCACGTCGGCACGCTGGAGCCGCGCAAGAACCTGGAGCTGCTGCTCGACGCCTTCGAGCTCCTCGACCCCGGCAGCCGCCCGCCGCTGGTCCTGGCAGGGCGTCATGGATGGCGCCAGGGGACGCTGGTGGCGCGCCTTGCGTTCCTCGGACCCTCGGTCCGCTGGCTCGGAGAGGTCGACGACGGACGCCTCGCCGAGCTCTACCGGCAGGCCGCTGTCCTGATCCAGCCCAGCCGACACGAGGGCTTCGACTTGCCTGTGCTCGAGGGCCTGGCAGCCGGCGTGCCGGTGGTGGCGTCGGATCTCCCGGTCCACCGGGAGGTGGCCGGCGACTGCGCGCTCTACGCGAAGGTCGACGACGCGGCGTCGCTCTCAGCGGCCATCCGGGAGGCGCTCGGCTGGAATGCGGAGCAGCGCCAGGCTCGGGCCGCGGCCGCCCGCACACAGGCAACGAGGCTGGCCAGCTCGGACCCGTTGGCCGGGCACCTCGAGGTCTATGACGCCGTCCGACATCGGCGCCGGACCGCCTCCGGGTCGTGATACCCTCGTTGTCGAAGCACGACCCTCAACGAGCCGACGGGAGACCCGGCATGTTCCAGCAATCGCTGTTGCGTCTTATGCTCGTGATCGTCGCCGCGCCCGGCGCGGCAGCGGCCGAAGAGCCGTCGATCGCCGCGTCGACCGGGAGCGCCGACCAGAAGCTGGCGGTGACCTGCGCCGTGCCGAGCCAGCGGCCGACCATCCAGTCCGCCGTCGACGACCCCATCTGCACGACCATCCAGGTGAGCGCCGGCACCTACCACGAGATCCTCGCCGTCACCCGGTCGATCATCATCATCGGCACCGGCCCCCCGGTCCTGCGGGGCAACATCGGCGTACGCGGCAGCGGCGTGGTGGCCACCGTCGACAACTTCCAGATCCAGCCCTACTCCGACGTGATCCAGCGTCCGCTGTGCTCGGGGATCGCCGTCATCCAGAACGCGACGGTGTACCCCGACCGGATCAACATCGTCCAGGTAGCGGGCAGCGGCGCCTGCCTCAACGCCCGCGGCGACCTGATCTTCGCTGACGGTTTCGAGACCGGCAACACCGCCCGCTGGTAGACCGGGCCCTCAGATCAGAGACCGCCGGAGTCGAGCAGTCCTTCGAGCCGCTCGACCTCGGGGTGATCGGGCGCGAGCCGGCGGGCCGACTCCAGGGCCCGGCGCGCGGAGGGCACGTCGCCCAGTCGCACGTGAAGGGTCGCGGCGCCGATCCAGGCAGGCAGCCACCGGGGATCCACCGCAAGGGCGCGATCGAAGCTGTAACCGGCCTCGTCGAGCCGGCCGCGCTCGAGCTGCAGGCGCCCCAGGTCGGCCCAGGCCGCGGCCGAGGTGCTGTCGAGGTCGACGGCCTTGCGCAGCCGGCTCTCGGCCTCCACCAGGCGCCCCGTGGCCCGGTCGAGGAGGGCCCACTGGTGGAGCACGACGGCGTGCTGCGGCGCGAGCTCCGCGGCCCGTCTGAACCAGCCTTCGGCGGCCTCGGCAGCCGACACGTCGCCGAGGTTGAACGCCTCGCTGGCGAGCCGGCCGCGCAGCAGCCACAGGTCGAACCGCAGCGGCTGCAGCCTCACGGCGTCGGCCAGAGAGTGGTCGGCCCGGTGGAGCCAGGTGGGGTTGGGCGCACCGTTCGACCACAGCCGGCCGGCCTCGAGCTGAGCGCGGAGCCTGAACCACTCGGCCTCCCGGGGCCAGGCGGCAATTGCCCGCCGGCTCGACTCGAGGGCTCGCTCGGCATCGCCGGCGGCGGCCGCCTGACCGGCGCGGCGGACCCACACGTCAGCCATTACCTGACGCCCGTTGAAGACGGTGATCAGGCATATCAGGGCCACCCCGACCACGATTGCGACCGGAGCGGGCGCGGCGGCCGCGGGCGCCCCGTTGGGCCCGCCGTCGGCCGTCGCCGTCCACCGCCCCGCCGCGGCCAGGACTCCGAGCAACAGCCAGAGCAGGGTCGCCGTCTCGGTCACGTCGAAGCTCAGCAGGTTCGCGCTCAGGTTGGCGGCCACCCCGGCCGCGGCGGCGGCCAGCAGCAGTCGGTGGGTGGGTCGCGTCCCGTCCCGCCCCAGCGGCCGCCAGGCCGCGGCGGCGGCCGCGACGACAATCGCCAGGAAGGCCGCAAGACCAGCCAGGCCGAGGCTCACCGCGAGGTCCAGCGGCCAGCTGTGGGCCCGGTCGACCACCGCCCAGCGCCCCTGGTGGTAGACCAGGTCGGCGGGGTAGACGCGGGTGAAAACGACCTCCAGGGCATCCGGGCCATAGCCGAGCAGCGGCCGCTCGAAGAGCAGCCGCAGGCAGCCCTGCCAGATCCCGAGCCGGGCCGCTCCCGAGCCGCCGGCCCTCGCGATCGTCAGCCCACCGGCGAGCGCGACGACCGCGAGGGCCACGACCGAGGTCCGCACCCCGGAACGGCGCCACCACTGCCGCGCCCGGTCGGCATGGGCGGCA
>CAZKKP010000212.1:0-4507 GCA_964553295.1 uncultured Thermoanaerobaculia bacterium
ATCCCCAGGCGGGCAACCTCGGCGGTGGCGGATTCGCCGTGGTCCGCATGGGCGATGACCTGACCACCCTCGACTTCCGCGAGACCGCACCGGCGATGGCCCGGCCGCGCATGTTCCTCGGCCCGGACGGCGAGCCGGTCCCGGAGCGGTCGCTGATCGGCCCGCTCGCGGCCGGGGTTCCGGGCTCGCCAGCGGGTCTGGCCGAGCTGCACGCTCGGTTCGGGCGTCTCGAGTGGTCGCGCGTCGTCGAGCAGGCAGTCCGGCTCGCCGAGGAGGGGTTCGTCGTCACTCGACGGCTGGCCGGCGAGCTCGCCGAGGAGCGGGAGCTGCTGGCCAGGTTCCCCGAGACGGCGCGGGTCTGGCTGTCGGGTGGATCGCCGCCTGTTGCCGGCGCGCATGTGGTTCTGCCCGAGCTCGCGGACACGCTGCGGCTGTACGCCGAGCGCGGGCCGCAGGCGATCAGCAGCGGCCGGATCGCTGCCGCGGTCGAGGCGGCGTCCCGACGTCATGGCGGCGTGCTCCGCGCGGCCGACCTCGCCGCCTACCGGCCGGTGTGGCGCGAGCCGGTCCGCTTCCGGGTTGCCGGCTGGGAGGTCGCCTCGATGTCGCTGCCGTCCTCCGGCGGAGTGATTCTCGGCCAGTCCCTCGGCGTCATGGAGCGGTTGGGCTGGGCGAAGCAGCCGCGCTTCGGCGCCGACCGGGCCCACCTGATGGTCGAGGCGCTGCGGCTCGCCTACGCTGACCGGGCCCTGCTCGGCGATCCCCGGACGACGCGGGCCCGGGTGGCCGACCTGCTGGCCCCGGCCTGGCTCGACCGGCGGGCGCGCTCGATCGACCGACGCGCGAGGACCCCCTCCTCCGAGGTGCGGCCGTGGCCCGGCACGGGCGTGCCGGAGTCGTCGGAGACCACCCACCTGTCGGTGGTCGACGGCGACGGCGGTGCGGTCAGCCTGACCACCACCCTCAACGGTCGGTTCGGCTGTGGGCTGCTGGTGCCCGGGGCAGGCTTCCTCCTGAACAACGAGATGGACGACTTCGCGACCGCCCCGGGGCGACCGAACCTCTACGGTCTGGTCCAGGGTGAGGCGAACGCGGTCGGGGCGGGTAAGCGCATGCTGTCGTCGATGACCCCGACGATCGCCTGGCGGGGTCGTGAGCTGCTGGTGCTCGGCTCGCCGGGAGGGTCGCGGATCCCGACCGCGACGCTCCAGGTGCTGAGCAACCTGGTGCTCGACGGCGACGAGCTGCAGGCCGCGGTCAACCGACCACGCATCCACCATCAGTGGCTGCCCGACCGGATCGACCACGAGCTCGACGCGCTGTCGCCGGAGACCCGCGCCGAGCTGGTGCGGCGGGGCCACGGGTTGCAGGAGCGCCAGGCCGTGGGAGAGGTGCACGCGGTGCACCGACTGGCCGCCGGTGAGCTCGAAGCGGCTGCGGATCCGCGCGGCCCGGGCTCGGCCGGCGTCGTCCGTCCTGTGCTGTGAGCGGTCGTGCCGGCGGTGTGCACGCGCGGTCGCCGGGGGTGATGTATGCGGCTGATTGACGAGCTTCGTGCAGAGCACGACCTGGTCGACCGGGTGGCGGGGTCGCTGCTCGCCTGGGACGAGCTGCGGGAGCGGGGAGAGGCGTCCGCCGACGAAGCGGCCGCCTACGCCCGGGTCCTGACGGTGCTGGTCTGTGCATGGCACCTGGGGCGGGAGGAAGGACTGCTCGAGGCGCTGGTGCGCCGGGCCGAGGTGCCCGGGGATCGTGGCCCGATTCCCGTGCTGCGCGGTGAGCACCGCGAGATCGCCGAGCTGACCGGGCTGCTCGGGCAGACCCCGGACGGCGAGTCCGGCTCGGTTCGCCGTCTCGTCCACCTGCTCTGGGAGCACATCGACAAGGTGCGCAGCGTGCTGCTGCCCGAGGCCAAGGTCCGGCTGGCACGCGCGGCGGTTCGCGAGCTTCCGGGGACGGTTCCCGATGCCGACACCCACGCTGCCTTCGAGCTCGCCCGGGACCTCGTCGTGCGCCACCCGCCGGTCGACGACCCCGAGGTCATCCGCGGCGACGGCTGCATCTGCTGCTCGGCATTCGCGATCCGCTGCGGCGGCATCGAGAGCGAGTGGTGGACGACCTGGGAGCGGCTCCACCACCGCTCCCTGGACGAGGGCTGAGGGACCGCCCTGAAGCACACGACGGCGGGGCGCCGGCTGGTCGGACAGCGCTCCACAACCCTCGGCCGACGCGACGATCAGCCGACGGCAGAGGTCGACCCGATGAGACGTCATCGCTTCGACAGTGTCGTCTGCTGATACACTCATCTGCAGACCGGCGAACACCTCTCGGTGTCGACTCGGCCGATGGCCTCCCAGGACGGATGGGGGCTCGTACATGATCCGGCCAGCCACAGCGATTCTCCAGGATTGGAACCGATTCCGAGGTCGGATGGGCGAAGCGCTCGGCAACGGGATCCCGGTGTGCACGGATTCGAGCCTGTCGCTCTCACGACTGACTGGCGAGTTCACAGATCCACAGGTCGAGCGCGAGTACCGCATCGAGACCTGGCAGGACCGGCTGGCACGTTTCAGGTTCGTCGGCCTCGTGGCTGCCGCTTTCTACCTGGTGGCCGTAGGGCTGGACCTCCTGCAGCCGGGTCTCGACGAGGTCCTGCCCTGGCTGGTGGCGATCCGGGTCGTGGTCGCGGCGGGGCTCATTCTCGCCGTCCTGGTCGGTGGGCGGCTCCAGCACCACCCACGCAAGCTCGACCGGCACATCGCCACCGTCCTGCTGGCGGTGGTCGCCGGCACTGTGGCGATCATCTCCCTCAAGCCCGAGTCGCTGATGTCGGCCACCGTCGCCGTGATCGTCATGGTCCTCGTGGCCTACGTGTTCGTGCCGGTTCGCGCGACCCTGGTGGTGTTCTCCGGGGTGACCCTCAGCGCGGTCTTCCTGGTGGTCGTCATTGCGGGCTACGACCTCCCACCCGGGCAGCTGTCGGTGGTGGTCTTCTACCTGATGCTGGTCAACCTGCTCGGCGCGATCTCGAACCGCCACATGCGCATGACGCGACGGCGCCGCTACCTGACCCTGCTTGCCGAGCGTCAGGCGACGGCGGAGCTGCGGCTCGAGATCGAGGCCCGGGGCGAGGCGGAGCGACAGCTCGCCGAGAGCGAGGCCAGGTTCCGCAGCCTGGTGGAGCTGTCGCCGGACCCGATCCTGGTCCACCGAGGCGGCCGGGTGCTGTACGTCAACCCGGCAGGCCTGAAGCTGATCGGAGCGGTCTCGGCCGAGCCCTTCCTCGGCGGCGCCTTCCTCGACTTCATCCACCCCGACGACCAAGCCACGGTGATCTCGCGACAGCGGCAGCTGGAGGTGGGAGTGGACGCCGTGCCGGCGGCCGAGCTGCGCTTGCGCACCCTCGACGGCCGCGAGCTCGCCTGCGAGGTTCTCTCCGGGGTCACCATGCACGGCGGCGAGCCAGCCATCCAGAGCGTTCTCCGTGATATCTCGGAGCGCAAGCGGCTGGAGCAGGAGCTCACCCGCCTCGCCACCACCGACTCGCTGACCGGCATTGCCAACCGGCGGAGCTTCTTCGAGCAGCTCGAGCGGGAGTGGTCGCGAGCGCGGCGGCATTCACGTCCGCTGGCGTTGATGATGTTCGACCTCGACCGTTTCAAGGAGGTCAACGACAGCCACGGCCATGCCGCCGGCGATCGCGTGCTGGTCGAGCTGGTGGACGAGGCGCGCGGTCTGCTGCGCGCCGACGACGTGCTCGCCCGCCTCGGCGGCGAGGAGTTCGCGATCCTGCTGCCGGAGGTCGACCTCGAGGGCGCCGCGGCTGCGGCCGAGCGGCTGCGCGAGCGGCTCGGCGGCCGGGAGGTGGTCCTGCCGACCGGTCGGGTCCGCTGCACGGTCAGCGTCGGCGTCGTCGAGGGGAGGCTCGCCCTGGAGAGCCCGGACGCCGCGCTGAACCGTGCCGACAACGCCCTCTACACGGCGAAGCGGGAAGGCCGCAACCGGGTGTGTCTCGGGTGAGGGCTCGCGAAGGCACCGCCCACGGGGTACTATCCCTCCGAAGAATGAGCGTCGGAGCTGGTTGGGGGTCATGAGGCTCACTCCGGACGAGCGCGGGCGGATCGCCGGAGCGGTCCGGGGATCGTTGGTGACGACTCCGTTCGCCGTGCTGCTCGACGCGCTGGCGCGGTTCCAGCGCACGGTCACCGTTCATCTCGAGCGTCGCCAGGTGTGGAAGGAGGTCGTGCTGAGCCGCGGCGTGCCGGTCGACTGTCGCTCGAACCTCGTCCACGAGACCCTCGGCCGCTTCCTGGTGTCCGCCGGCCGCCTCGACGAGGAGACCTTCAACGGCTGCCTGTCGGAGTCCTGCGCCCGCGGGCTCCGCCTCGGCGAGGTCCTGTGCGAGCGCGGCCTGGTCGACGAGGACACCCTGCACCGGCTGCTCCAGCAGAACCTGGCGCGCAAGCTCCTCGACCATGCTACGCCCGGCGCCAGACACCGACTGGTA
>CAZKKP010000212.1:4517-6950 GCA_964553295.1 uncultured Thermoanaerobaculia bacterium
CTCGACCTCTTCTCGTGGCGCGAGGGCGACTACGAGATCCGTCGGGCCGAGGTCGAAGGCACCGGCTTGAAGATCAACGTGGCACAGCTCATCGTCATGGGTCTGACCCGGTTCGCGACGCAGGAGCAGGTCGACGCGTCGATCGGTTCGCTGATCGGCAAGCCGCTGGTGCTGCATCCGGAGCCGGTCTACGCGCTGGCGGACATCCGGTTCGGGCCGCAGCAGCTCGAGGTGGTCGAGGTGCTGCGAGGGCGACCGGCGCGGATCGACGAGCTCGCCCAGATCTCGAGCCAGGATCCTCGCGACCTGACCCGTCTGCTGTATGCCCTGACGCTCCTCGAGGTCGTGGTGCCCCGGGAGGCGCTCGGCGGTGCCGCGGCCTGCCGCAACCACGTCCTGCCCTTTCCACAGGGGGCCGGCGACGCCGAGGCCGGCGCCTCCGCCCGCAAGATGCTGCTGCAGCTCGCCGGCGAGTACCGTGACCTGAAGCCCCATGAGCTTCTCGGCGTCGAGCCGAAGAGCGGCCGCGAGGCGGTGGAGGCGGCCTTCCTCGCCTTTGCCGAGAGCTACGCACCGTGGCGGTACACCGAGGCGCTGCGGCAGACCGCGACGGCCGTCTTCCTGGCCGGTGTCAGGGCCTTCGCCGGGATGACGGGCAGTGCCACTTCAGGGCCACGACCGGCGGGGGTTCGCGGCGAACGGGCAACGGGCCGAGAGGATGCCGCGGCGCTGCCGGGGCGTGGGCAGTTTCGCCGCCACACCACGCTGCTCGACCCGGACATCCAGTTCCGCAAGGGTCGGGCGCTGCTCAACGCGGGCGAGTATCGCGCTGCGCTCGAGCAGCTCGAGTTCGCCTCGGATCTCGACCCGCAGAACACGACCTACCTGGCCGAGCTCGGCTTCTGCCGATTCCTGGCGGACCCCGAAGGTGGGGCGCCAGCCGCGCTGGAGACTCTTGCCGAGGTGCTGCGGCTGCACACCCGGAACGGTCTCGCCCTCTACTACACGGGTGAGATCCTCCGTCGCTCGGGTCGCCACGAGGAGGCGAGACCCTACCTCGAGCGGGCCATCAAGCCGCTCGCTCCTGACCGCCGACCGATCGAGGCCCTCAAGCAGCTGAAGACCGCCCAGCGCTGAGCGCTGAGATCTTGCGTTGCGGTCGTAAGTCGCTGCTCTCAGCCCAGCTCGGCGACCTTGATGCCGAGCATCTTGATGCGCCGGTAGAGGGTCGACAGGCCGAGACCGAGCCGGGCGGCGGCCTCGGCAACGCTGCCGTCACACTCAGCCAGGGTGCGTTCGACGTGGTCACGCTCGACCCGTTCGAGCGCCTCTCGGAGGGACTCGCCGGTGGCCTGTCCCCGAGCAGCGAGAATCGTCGGTTGCAGACGCTCGGCGTCGAGCAGCTCGCCGTCGTCGAGAAACAGTGCGGCCCGGCCGATCTCCTTCTCGAGCTGACGGATGTTGCCGGGCCAGTCGTAGGCGGTGAGCGCCTCCAGGGCGGCGCGCGAGATCCCTGCGCCACGCACGCCCCTTTCCGCGCAAGCATCGGCGAGGAAGTGGGCGGCCAGGTTGGGGATGTCGGCGCGACGTCGGCGGAGAGGCGGCAGCTCGACCACCCAGTCGGCGATCCGGTGGTACAGGTCGCGTCGAAAGCGGCCGTCCGACAACATGAGTTCGAGGTCCCGGTTGGTCGCCGAGATGACCCTCACCTGGGCCGGTCTCGCCAGGTGACCGCCGACCCGGTAGACCTCGCCCTCCTGGAGCACGCGGAGGATGCGCGCCTGGGTGTCCGGCGCCATGTCGCCGATCTCGTCGAGGAACAGGGTGCCGCCGTGGGCGGCCTCGAACCTGCCGGCGCGCGCCTCCACGCCGGTGGCGACGCCGCGCTCGACGCCGAACAGCTCGGCCTCCAGAAGGTCGCGCGGCAGGGCAGCGCAGTTCAGGGTGGCCAGGGGTGCGCCGGCACGGTCCGAGGCGGCGTGCAGGTAGCGTGCGAGAAGCTCCTTGCCGGTTCCGGACTCGCCGCGGATGAGCACGCTGACCCGGCTGGCGGCGACGCGCGCGGCCTGGGAGTAGAGGGCGCGCACCTCGGGCACGACCGAGGGGGGCGGTGGCGGCTCGGCGCAGCCCGCGACTGGAGCGCGCTCGGACGCCGGGCGGCTGCTGCGGCCGGCGGCGCGGATCAGGGCGGCGCAGGCCCGGACCAGAGGCTCGTAGGCGCGGCCGAGGCCGGCGGTCGGGAAGCGAACCTCAAGGCTGCAGCCGTCCCCTGCAGGCTCGGCGACCGTGAAGGAGCTCTCGGCGCCTGTCCGCTCTGCGGCGAACAGCACGCCCGGCTCCCCCGCGCCGGCGACGAGCACCGCCACCCGCCGGCAGGGAAGGCTGTGGTAGAGCGCGGCGCCCACCGCCTGGGCAACCTCGACCGTCGAGTCG
>CAZKKP010000213.1:0-6941 GCA_964553295.1 uncultured Thermoanaerobaculia bacterium
TTCAGGCCGTACGCGCTGAAGAGTTCGGACCGCGGCCGCAGCTGGACCTCGATCGCCGGCGACCTGCCCGAACGAGAGGTCGTCTACGCCCTGATCCAGGACCACGTCGACCCCGAGCTGCTGTTCGCCGGCACCGAGTTCGGCGTGTACGTCACCCTCGACGAGGGGACCCGCTGGATCCGGCTCAAGGGCGACTTCCCGACCATCCAGGTCCGCGACCTCGACATCCAGCGGCAGCACTCGGACCTCGCGGTGGCCACCTTCGGCCGCGGCTTCTTCATCCTCGACGACTACTCGGCGTTGCGCCACATGTCCGAGGAGACGCTGGCCAGACCGGCGACCCTCTTCCCGGCACGCGAGGCCCTGTGGTACCTGGAGAAGCGGTCGCGCATCGTCGAGCGCGGCGACTCCTTCTGGACGGCGAAGAACCCGCCCTTCGGCGCGGTCTTCACGTACCATCTTGCCGACGGCCTGAAGACCGCCCGCGAGCGGCGCATCGCGGCCGAGAAGGAGGCGCGCACGGCCTCGGCCGAGCCGCCGCTGCCGTCGCTGGACGAGCTGCGCGCCGAGGACCTCGAGCTCGAGCCCGAGATGGTGCTGACCGTCCGGGACCGCGAGGGCCAGGTGGTGAGGCGAATCCCGGGCCCGCGCGAGAAGGGGCTGCACCGGATCGCCTGGGACCTGCGCTGGCCGGCCGCGACGCCGACCGACCTCAAGCAGGACCGGGACCTCGCCCCCTGGGAGGAGCCGGATCGCGGCCCGCTGGTCGCCCCCGGCCGCTTCAGCGTCTCCCTCGACCAGCGCGTCGACGGTGCGCTGACCACCCTCGCCGGCCCCGAGGAGTTCCAGGTGACCTCTCTCGAGCTCGCCACCCTGGCGGCGGTCGACCGGGAGGAGGCCCTGGCCTTCGACCGCCAGGTGCAGAGCCTGCGCCGGGCGGTGCGCGGGGCGCGCAGGACCGCCGACGAGGTCGCCTCACGCCTCGACCACCTGCGCCAGGCGTTGCTCGACACCCCGGCCGCCGCGCCGCGGCTGATGGTCGAGCTGGAGGCCCTCAAGGCCCGCCTCGACGGCTTCGAGCTCGTTCTCAGGGGCGACCGCACCCGAGCCGCCCGCAACGTCTTCACCCCGCCGTCGATCCTCGAGCGGGTGGAGCGGATCGCCGGCGACCGCTGGTACACCAGCTCGGCGCCGACCACCACCCACCGCCAGGCCTACGGCTGGGCGGCGGCGGCCTTCGCGACCGCCCTTGCCGACCTGCACCGCCTCGTCGAGGACCTCGAGCAGCTGGAGGCTCGGGCCGAGGCCGCGGGTGCGCCCTGGACGCCGGGCCGGGTGCCGACATGGCAGGCGGGAGGCTGAACCGGGCAGCGCCCAACCGAACGTCTCGCCGCGGTCGCGGAAAACGATAATAAGTATCTCTACAGGACTTGTCGATCGAGAGTCGCATGTCGTAAGGTACTCGAGGTGGTCTTCCGCTGGGTGCGCGACGAGGTCGACGACGAGGATCGGGAGGGCATCTGGGCCGGTAAGCGCGAGGCCGACACGGTCTTCGCGGAGCGCAAGGGGGACTCGGCCGAGCAGGCGCTGCTGCTGCACGCCATGCTCGGCGCTGTCAAGGTCGGCTCCAAGCTCGCCTGGACCAGCCCGCGCCACCACGGGCGCATCCAGCCCAAAATCCCGGACCCCACCCAGCTCGACGAGGTGCTCGGCGACGAGGCGGACCTGAGTCCCGCGCGCCCTCTGGCTGTGACCAGCAACCCCTACACGCTGCCGCCGGAACGGCGCCTGACGCCGCTGCAGCTCGGCTTCCCGGCCCTCGACCGGGTCGAGACCGTGGTGACCTGGCCTGCCGGCTGGTCCGTCGACGTGGTACCGCCGGACACCGCCACGTCGAACTCGTCCGGGCGTCGGCCCGGGTGGTCGAGGCTGACGGCCAACAGCTCGAGGCCGTGCCACGCCGCCGCTGGCGGGAGGAGACCTCGACCGGCTTCGGCCTGCACAGCTCAGAGCGGACCCTCGTGGTGCCCTTTCCCAAGCTCTCGATCGGCCAGCGGCTGGAGATCGAGGTAGTTCGACGCCACACCCCGGTGTTCCCGTCACACCTCGTGCTGCTGCAGCTCGGCATCAGCCAACGCCGGCTCTCGGTCGGGGTGCGTTCCGGCGGCCAACCATTACGCTGGACGATGCGGGAAGACGACCGATTCGAAGTTGCCGAGGAGGCCGACGGGCTCCTGGTCGAGGCGTCGGAACTCCCCCGGCGTGTGGTGCCGCGGTTCTCCGGCGCCGCCCGCTCGGCGGCGCCGACCCTTCGGATCGCCTGGGACGCCGAGCCGAGCTGGGAGTCGGTCGGCCGCTGGTACACCTCCCTGACCGCCGAGGTCGAGCGCGGCCACCCCACCGTCTCAGACCTCGCCCGGCAGGTCGCCGGCGGTCTCGGCGACCCGATGGCGCGGCTGGAGGCTCTGAGCGCGTGGGTGAAGCGCAACATCCGCTACGAGGCGGTCGAGGTCGGCATCGGCGGCTGGGTGCCGACCCCGGCACACCAGGTCCTGGCGCGCGGTTGGGGCGACTGCAAGGACATGTCCGAGCTGCTCGCCGAGAGCCGGCTCGCCCGACGCAGCCTGCGGCTCGACTGCACGGCTGGAGAGAGCCCTCCGGAGGACTGACGCAGCGGGTGTGCCGAGGTCACAGCGGTTGCGAACGCAGCCACCGGATCGGCTACCCTGCTCCCACCACCGGACGGGAGGACGTCGATGCTCGCCATGCTGAACCGGGCCCTGACCTCGCTCTCGGACCTGCTGTGGGGACCCTACGTTCTCATCCCGCTGCTGCTCCTGACCGGGCTGTATCTGACCATCGTGCTGCGCGGGCTGCAGTTCCGCCAGCTCGGCCGGTCGCTCCACCTCGCCTTGGTGGTTCGCCGGGACGCTGGCGCCGAGGGCGACATCTCGCACTTCCAGGCCCTGATGACGGCGCTGGCGGCGACTGTCGGCACCGGCAACATCGTCGGCGTCGCCACCGCCATCGCCCTCGGCGGCCCGGGGGCGCTGTTCTGGATGTGGATGACCGGCCTGGTGGGCATGGCCACCAAGTACTCCGAGGCGCTGCTGTCGGTGAAGTACCGCACCACCGACTCCAAGGGCGAGCAGTGCGGCGGCCCGATGTACTACCTGGCCCGCGGCCTCGGCCGCGGCCGGGTCGGACCGTTCCTCGGCGGCGCCTTCGCCCTGTTCGCCGCCGTCGCCGCCTTCGGCATCGGCAACATGGTGCAGTCCAACTCGATCTCCGACGCGCTCAACACCTCCTTCGGGGTTCCCAACTGGCTGAGCGGCGTCGTGCTCGCCATTGCCGCCGGGGCGGTGATCCTCGGCGGCATCCGCTCGATCGGCCGCTTCACCGGCTTCTTCGTGCCCTTCATGGTCGTCACCTACTGCGTCGCCATGCTGTGGCTGCTGACCCTGCACCTGGAGCACCTCCCGGGCGCCTTCCGGCTGATCTTCGCCGGCGCCTTCAGCGGCACCGCCGCGACCGGCGGCTTCGTCGGCGCCGCCGTCGCCCAGGCACTGCGCTTCGGGGTCGCGCGGGGGATCTTCTCCAACGAGTCCGGCCTCGGCTCGGCCGGCATCGCCGCCGCGGCGGCCCAGACCCGGGAGCCGGTCCGGCAGGCGCTGGTGTCGATGACCCAGACCTTCATCGACACCATCGTGGTGTGCACCCTCACCGGCCTGACGATCATCGCATCGGGCGCCTGGAGCTCCGGGCTGAACGGGGTGGCCCTCACCCAGGCGGCGTTCCGCGAAGGCCTGCCGGGCGCCTGGGGCGGCTGGCTGGTGGCGATCAGCCTGACCATGTTCGCCTTCTCGACGATTCTCGGCTGGTCCTACTACGGCGAGAAGAGCGCCGAGTACCTCCTCGGCGAGCGGGTGGTGAGGCCCTACCGGGCGCTCTTCGTGGCGGCCGTGCTGCTCGGCTCGATGCTCAAGCTCGACCTGGTGTGGACCCTGGCCGACGTGATGAACGCGATGATGGCCCTGCCCAACCTGATCGGCCTACTGCTGCTGTCCGGCGTCATCGCCGCCGAGACGCGCCGGTACCTCGGGCGCCGTCCGTCAGGGTGACGCCCTCTCGCGACGGGGCCCCGACCCGGTCCGCCGATGACCGGGGTCACTGGAGGCCAGGCGATTGGCGACCGGGCGTACCTGCGACTCGATCGCTTCGTGCTAGGCTTTCCAGGAACACCGTCGGATCGACCAACAGGACGACCCGGGAGGAAGTCATGACCTCGACATGCCGCGCTCTGGCCGTCGCCGTGGCGTTCGCCGCCACGGCATTCGCCGCCGATCTGCCCTGGTTCGAGAGCTACGAGGCCGGGCTGGCCGCTTTCAGGGCGGGCGACCACGCCGCCGCCCGGCGCCACTTCGAGGCGGCGCTCACCGCGCGGCCCGAGCCCGGTCTCAGCCTGCCGACCGTCGAGCTCCACTCGGTGGACTACTTCCCGCACCTCTACCTGGCGATCTCGTCCTATCACACCGGCGACCTCGAGGGCGCCCGCCGCGGGCTCCGGGCTGCCGAGAACGCCGGCGTCGCCGCCCGGAGCCCGATCGGCTCGGCGCTGCTCAACCACTACCGCGCGCTTCTGTTTCCGACCGCCGGAGTGGTCACCACACCACCGCCGCCGCCTGAGGCGGTGACCGAGCCGCCGCCCGAGCGGCTCGCCCGGCTGCAAGCGGCCGAGCGCAAGCCGGAGGTCCTGAGCGAAGACGAGGCCATCCGCCTCGCCCGGGAGACCCTGGTGCGCTGCGGGCTGCCGGCCGACACCCTGCCGAAGTCGGCGCCGTGGTACTTCCACTACGAGCTCGGCCAGCGGCTGGCCGGGCGCGGCGATGCCCAGCGGGCGGTCGACGCCCTGCTCGCCGCCGCCGAGCGCAAGCCTCTGCCGGACGAGGCTGCGAGGATGTACGGCATGTGGTTCGTCGCCTACCGTCCTTACCTGGAGATCGCCACCAACCACGCCCGGCTGGGCAACTGGGAGTGCGCATTCTCGGCGCTGGAGCTGTCCGAACGCACCGGCGAGGTCCGAGAGCACCGGGTCGACGAGGCCTTCGAGCGCCACCGCACCCTGCTCGACGAGGTCAGGGGGCACCTCGCGGCGGCCGCACCGTAGCCGGGAAAAAGACACACACCGGGGCAGAGCCCCGGTGTGAGGAAGCCGCAGAGATCTCGGCTAGAAGCGGAAGACCGCGGACAGCGAGTAGACGTCGATCCACTCGGAGAGGTCGAAGGCGACGTCGACCTGGAACTTGGAGCCGACCACCAGGCCGAGGCCGCCGGTGAAGTGCCACTCGTCGTCGATCTGGTCGGCGGCGAGGTTGGCGACCTCGTAGAACGGGTTGTCGACCCCCGTGAAGACCAGGTTGTGGGCCGGCTCGAGCCAGCTGCCGGCGCGCAACGCGAGCGGGTACTTCATGCCGGTGAGAACGTACTCGATACCGAAGTGGAACTGGTCGGCGTCGTCGATCTCGAACTGGGCGAGCTCCGAGCTGGTGAGGTTGACGGCATAGTAGGGCAGGAGGTTCGACCACTCGACCCGGGACCAGTCGACGGCGATGGTGAAGGCGTCGGTCGCCCGCCAGGCGAAGCCGGCGCCATACACCGTCGGCACGTTGAAGGTGCCGGTGGCGGCGTAGGCCTGGTTGGCCTCGCAGAAGTCGGGGTCCGACGGCCCGCAGACGCCGCGCGCCGAGAACTCGAACTCGGGGTCCTGGCGGTAGACGGCGCCGATGCTGAAGCGGTCGGTGGCCCGCCACATGAGTCCTACGTTGAAGCCCCAGTCGGTGTCGCTGCCGCTCTGGACGTCGGACAGCAGCAGGTTCGCCGGCGAGAAGTCGGGCGGGCCGAAGGGGCCGCCGGGGCCGTCGACCGGGCCGAAGAAGAAGTCGTAGCGGTCGACCTGAGAGTTCAAGTCGAAGTCATAGTAGGAGACGCCGAGCCCGAGGGTCAGGGTCTGACTCAGGCTGACCGCCGTCGACAGGCCGTAGTTGGCGATCTCCACCGCGAGCCGCCCCTGGGTCGGGAAGAATCGGCCGAGGAAGGTGCCCGGATCGCCGACGTAGGCGCCCTGGGTCTGCTGGGTCATCTCGTAGTCGGCCAGCTGGTGCCGGTACAGTGCGACCGCCCAGCCTTCCCCGGCGTAGACGTACGACAGGAAGGAGAGATTGGTCACGCTCTCGCTGGGCTCGATGAAGGTCGGTCCGGCCACGGTGTTGATGCCGATACCCGTGGGATCGCCGAACAGGTGGCCGCCGTCGAGGAAGATCCCGGTGTAGTCGAGGCTGCGGCCCTCCACCGAAATCTCCGAGGCACTCAGGGTCGTCAGACCGGCCGGGTTGGTGTAGGCCGCAGTGGCGTCGTCGGCGAGGCCGATGAAGGCGCCGCCGAGAGCCAGGCTGCGTGCCCCCGGGCTCGACAGGTTGAGCTGGATGCCCTGCACGCCACTTCCGCCGCTGGGGCTCTGTGCCCAGGCGCCGCCGGCGCCCAGCGCAACCACCAGCGCAACCACCAGAATCTGCCATTGCATCGTCTTCATGAGGTGTCCACTCCTTTCGGTTCCAGCGGTACCTGGACGGTCGCAGCCTTACGGCGGCGCCAGCCCGGGCCTGCCCGCTTCTTTCAACAGCTCGTCGGCGAGTTTACCACGGAGATCGAGGCTCAACCGGACTGCCTGAAGAACTCGACGAAGTCCGCTGCAAAGGCGTCCTCCACCGGCGCCACACGGCGGTCGAGGGCCCGGCAGCGGGCGACGTCGGCGGCTGCCTTCGCGCGCAGCTCGGAGTCGCTGTCGCCGCCCTCCCGGTAGAGCATCCAGTAAGACGCCGCCCGCACCAGGTGGGCGACGGCGGAGGCTCGCTCGGTGCCGACGTCGGGCCGCTCGAGGAGCT
>CAZKKP010000214.1:0-6894 GCA_964553295.1 uncultured Thermoanaerobaculia bacterium
GTCGTTGTGCAGGTTGGTACCGGCCTGGATGAGCAGGGCGGCGACGGCTGCGGCCAGCGCCACACCCCAGGACCGTGGCGCACCCTCCGCCCAGGCCAGGGCCGTGCCGGCGACTACCGGCGCCAGGGCCAGGGTCAGGGTGCGGGGACGGGCGGCGGTCCACCACACCCGCCAGGCGGCGGTCGGCGGCGCGGGCATCACGGCGGCCTCGGAGCTCATGCGCCCGACGGGGCCACGATTCTCGTTTCGGGCGCCCGTGCGACACCGGCCGGCCGTCGGGCCGTCCCGTCGCGGCGCACGGCCCTCACCGCGGAGCACGCGTCCCGGCGCGCACGGCGGCGCCCCCGCGCGACAGCACGGGGCGAGCGTCGAACCGGCGTGGCGTGCCCTTCAGACATGGACGCAGTGCTCCTCGACCCGGGGGCGGATGGTAGCGCAGCCTACCGGCAGAAGTCTCCCGCCCGGCCCGCTATTCCCTCCACGACCCTCGGCTCCGCGGCTCTCCCCGCCACCCGGGGCGACAGAGCTGTCCCCTTTCCTTCACTTTCAGGACGCCCCCTTCTTGCTTCCCCGGATGGGATGTGGCACGCTGCCCCTACCGCGCTACCGCGAAACCTGGGCCTCAAGAGGCGGGTCGCTCCGGAGAGCGCACACGCCATGGGTCCGCGGGCCGCGGCCGGGGGAGAGGCGGGGAGGATCCCACGTTCACCTTCAACGGAGCCCGGAGCTCGGCCGACATGCCGGAGGATCCGCAGCCGTCGGAACCGGCGGCGGATCAGGGACGATGGGAATGGTCAGACCTCTACCGGAAGGAAGACTGGTGGGCGATCTGGCTGAGCTTCGCCATCCTGGCGGCGGGCCTGGTCATCTTCTTGCCCCGGCCGCCAGCCGACCTGCAGGGAAGGCTGGCGGCCACGACAGCTACCCTGGCGGCCGAGGCCGGCCGGGCGCCGTTCCAGACCGTCGAATGGCACCAGGCCAACGACGCTCGGTCGGGGCTCCGGGCCCGGGATGAGCCCTACGCCCGGACCCTGGCCCGGTGGCTCGGCACCCCGGGAAGCTGGACCACGAACCCCCTGGAGTCCCTCTACCTGAGCGAGTCCACCGCGGCGGGTCGGAGGGCTGCCGCGGCGCCGGCGTACCGGTCGGCCCAGGAGGCTGCGGCACGGGCCCTCGCCGGCGCCAGGGAAGCCCAGGAGTCGGCAGCGGCGGCAGGCTTCCAGGACCTCGAGCTGAACGCTCGGGCGGAGGGGGCCGTTCGCGAGTGGCGCCAGGCCCGGGAAGCGGAGCGGGGAGGCGTCCGGGCCCAGGCCACGGTCCAGGCATACAACAAGCTCCCGTATCTCGCCGGGCTGCTGATCCTGATCGTGCTCCTGTTCGCCGTCGGGGCCCGGTTCATGGGCCTCGACGTCGTGAGGTTCGCCAGCGGGTTCTGCTTCGTGTTCCTCCTGGCCGTGGCGGCCTGGATCGTGGGGAGCCAGACGACGCTGGCGAGCTGGGGGTTCGGCGGTCTGATCTGGGCAATCCTGGGGGGGATGCTCATCAGCAACACCGTGGGCGTCCCGGAGTTCGTCCGTCCGGCTTTGCAGACGGAGTACTTCATCAAGACGGGACTGGTGCTCCTGGGCGCGGAGATCCTCTTCAGCAAGATCCTGGCCATCGGGCAGCCGGGGATCTTCGTGACGTGGGTGGTGACCCCCATCGTCCTCGTCGTGACGTACATCTTCGGCCAGCGGGTGCTGAAGATCGAGTCCAAGACCCTGAACATCGTCGTATCCGCCGACATGAGCGTGTGCGGGGTGTCGGCGGCCATCGCCACGGCGGCGGCCTGTAAGGCCAAGAAGGAAGAGCTCACCATTGCCGTGGGCATGTCCATGCTGTTCACGGCGGTGATGATGATCGCCCTGCCCTCCTTCATCGTGGCTGTGGGCATGCACCCGGTCCTGGGCGGGGCCTGGATCGGGGGCACCGTGGACTCCACCGGGGCCGTGGTGGCGGCGGGGGCGTTCCTCGGGCAGACGGGGATGTTCGTGGCGGCCACCATCAAGATGATCCAGAACGTGATGATCGGAGTCATCGCCTTCGGGGTGGCGGTGTACTGGTGCTCCCGGGTGGACTGCCTCCCGGGGCAGAAGGTGAGCAAGATGGAGATCTGGTACCGCTTCCCCAAGTTCGTCCTGGGGTTCATCGCCGCCTCCGTCGTGTTCTCCGCCATCCTGGCCGCCATGGGAGGCGCCGGGGACGTCATGATCGACCAGGGAGTGATCCGCGGGTTCAGCGTCCTGGTCCGGGACTGGTTCTTCATCCTGGCCTTCGCCAGCATCGGCCTCTCCTCCGACTTCAGGGCGCTGGCCCATCAGTTCAAGGGAGGGAAGCCGGCCATTCTCTACGTCTGCGGACAGATCCTGAACCTGGCCCTGACCCTGACGGTGGCCTACATCATGTTCTTCAAGATCTTCCCCGGGGTCACGGAGAGCCTGGTGAACTGAGGCGACCTGGGAGGATGCGATGGGAGTGCTGGGAAGCTCTCGTCCCTTGCTGGGAATGGCGGGAAGGGGAAGGGGGAGCAGCGCTTGACGACGGAGAAGGCGTGAGAGTAGGAGGAGGAGAAGAGAGCGGAAGCGGAGCAGGAAGAGGCCAGAGAGGAGAAAGAAAAGGGAAGGTGAGTCGATGAAGGGTCGCGATGACCGGGCGCCGGGGACCGTGGTTGTACGAGAGGCGGAAGTGGCGGCGGATCTGGCCGCGGCCCCCGTCCTTCCTCACGCGCGCCGGCTCTCGGGCTGGCTCAGGCTTAGCCTTGGCCTCGGCGCGGTCTGGGTCCTGGCCTACGTCGTCTTGCCCTGGCTGTCGAACGCTTCTCCGGCCCGCCCCGTCATGGAGGTCCTGGGAGAGTCCGGCGCGAAAGCCACGGACTACTTCTACACGCAGTCCGAAGCCACGGCCCTGGCCCAGATGTACGTCAGGAACACCCTGGCAGGGGCTCGGGAGGGGGGCGGCCTGAGAGCGTGTGAAGGAACCGGACCCGCGCAGACAGGTCCGTCTGCAAAATATTGAAAAGAGATCGTTTCAAGACGCGACATGGACCGCAGCGACCGGCCTCTTCACGGGCTCTGAGGACTCCGGCAGCCCGGCGCCTCGGAGTCGCCCCGACAGTTGGCTCCCCCTGGTCTGAGGACCTCATGTTGGTCTTGCCCTCCACGCCTCGACGGCCCAAAGTGGGCCTGACCCGCCTCCATGATCTGAGATGACGTGCAATGGGGGCAATGGCGCACTCGGTCATGGTGCGCGGCGACCCGGTACCGGGTCGAGCCGTCCCCGAAGATACCCCACCGCCTTGGCCACATCCATCCCGAGGAGCAGTGGCGGTACCCAGGCCAGGCTGCGGACGGCGCATCCGAAGCCCCGGCCGGGAAGCAGCGGCAGCAGCCGGGCGGCGCTGGCGGCCAGATAGGTCAGCCAGAGACCGGCCCCGGCGACGGCGGCCCAGGGCCGACCGGCCGCCGACCAGACCAGGAGTCCCACCAGCACGGCGTAGAAGGCGAATCGCCCGAAGTGCCGCCATCCGTGCAGGCGCGCCCGGCCGTCGCCCTGCATGTACCTGTAGTGCTGCGCGAGGAATGCCGCGACGCCGTCCCGGAGGCGCCACTCGACCTCGGCCCCGGGGACCCGCACGAGGCGTCGGCCTGCAGCGATCCAGGCGCGGATCGCCCAGGTGTCCTCGCCGTGGTCGAGCCACTCGGGGTAGGCCGTGTGCTCCCAGACCTCGCGCCGGAAGGCGAGCGACCGGCTCGACAGCGCCGGCTCGCGGAATGGCATCGAGGGCATCACAAACTGGTCGAGGAGCGCCCACTGGGCGACGTCGAACGGTCCGTGGATGTGCGGCACGGAGGCGCCGGCGGTGATGTCGGCCCGGTCCGCGGCGAGGGGCTCGATCAGCAGGGCGAGCCAGTCGGGCGCCGGGCGGCAGCCGCCGTCGGTCACCGCAATCAGGTCGCCTTTGGCGTGCGAGATCGCGACGTTGCGGCCATGGGCGATGTTGCCCGACGCCCTCAGCAGCCGGCAGCCGGGCTCGGCGGCGAAGAGCTCGGCGGTACCGTCCGTCGATCCGCCGTCGACGACCACCCACTCACCCGGCGGCCGGCTCTGGCGCCGCACCGCCTCGATCAGGTCGCGGGCTGACCCGGCCTCGTTCTTGACGGTGGTGACCAGGGAGATGAGCCTCATGTTCGAGCGACGGGCGGCTCGCGGCGAGAATCGGATACCCGGTGCACCGCGGTCCGCTCAACGGTGTCAGGATACCCGTAGCTCGCGGCGCCCGCCCCTTCCCGGAACGCGGCCGAGCCGCCCTGTAGACTGGCCGGGTGACCCCGACCGTCAGAGCCTGGCTCGCTGCCGCCGTGCTGCTGCACGTCGTGGTGGGCGTCGGCTATCTGCAGGTCGTGCCGTGCTTCAACTGGCCCGACGAGCCGGCGCACTTCAACTACGTGCGCGACCTGGCGGAGGGCGGGGGCCTGCCGGTCATGGCGCCCGAGGCCTGGGCGCCGGAGGTCCTCGAGCGGCTCACGTCATCGCATTTCAAGGACCTGGACGACGCCGTGGCGAGCGCCGAGCTCGCCGGCATCCGCTATCAGGCCCACCAGCCGCCGCTCTATTACCTGGGAGCTGCCGCGGTCTACCGGCTGTGGCCGTCGCCGACCGCGCTGAAGCTCCTCAACCTCGCGCTCTCCTGCCTGGCGCTTGTGGTCGCCGTGCTCGTCGCCCGCCGACTGGCGCCCGGCGAGCCGTGGGTCCAGGCGGGCGCGGCGGTGCTGCTCGCGTTGCTGCCGATGCGCGGCTTCATGGCGGTGTCGATCGGCAACGACGTCGCCGCCGAGCTGCTGTTCGCGGTGTTCGCACTGGCCGTCGTGAGCGGTTGGACGCCGGTGCGCATCGGCCTGGTCGTCGGCGCCGGTGTGCTCGCGAAGGCCAGCCTCGTGCTCGCCCTGCCGCTTTATGGGCTGTGGCTGGCCGGGCGCCGGATGACGGTCGATGGCGCCGGACCCCTCTGGAGGACGCTGTGGCGGCCATGGCTTCAGGCCTGCGCCGTCGCGCTGGCGGTGGCCGGCCCCTGGCTCGTGCGCAACGCGTTGACCTATGGCTGGACGGACCCGCTGGCGCTGGCCGCTGGCGCCTGGGGGTGGCAGGGGCAGGCGGACATCGTGCGACCGGGGCTGACCCTCGCCGGCGAGACCGGCGTGGCCGCGTTCCTCGGGACCCTCTTCCAGAGCTGGTGGGGCGTCTTCGGCTGGATGGAGATGTACCCCGAGCCGAGGGTGCTCGCGGTCTACCTGCTGCTCACCGGGCTGGTCCTGGCCGGGTGGACCCGGCTCGGCGTGCGCCGGCAGCTGCGCTGGACCGACGGCTGGCTCGCGGCCGCACCGGCGCTCCTCGCCGTCGCCCTGGTGGTTTACAGCCTCAACGACTACCAGCCCCAGGGCCGCTATCTGCTGGTGACCGCCGCCGCGTCGGGGTCGCTCTTCGGCCGTGGCCTCGCCGGCCTCTTCGGTGGCCGCGCGTCATGGGCCGTCCTCGGCGTCGCGCTGACCCTGCTGGCGGTCCATCTGCACACCGTACGCAGCGTCATCCCGTGGTACCTCGGGCCCCACTGACGCGAGCGGCGGGCCGGGGGTCGAGACGAGAGGCCGGATGCGACCCTCGTGGTACTCGAGCACAATCCCGGCGAGCGGATCGTCGGGGGCGAGGTCGAGGACGCGCAGGCGCAGGTCCGGGTCGCCGAACTTCAGACGCAGCGCGGCCTCGAGGTGGATCCCGGGATCGATCGCGAGGGTCGGCAGGCCGACGATCCACAGGACGGCGCCCCCTGGCGGCGCGCCAACGGCACGGGCGACGTCCTCGACCCAGCCGGCCATCAGCCGCTCCCGGTGCTCGTAGTGGTTGTCACGCAGCCGGGTGTCGGCGGCGGAGAAGAGCAGCAGCCCGCCGAGCGCGGCCGCCGCCGCACCGGCGAGCCGTCGCCGGGTCGCGGCCGCACCTGCCGCCGGCCAGCGTCGTACGACGTCGTGCACGAGCAGCGCAGCTGTCCCGGAGATCCCTGCGCACCCAAGGTAGGTGTAGCGCGACACCGGCTCGAAGACGAAGGGCAGGAAGGGTACGAGCCCGGCCAGGGCAAGGGTCGCCAGCACCCGGGTGGCGGGCGATCCTGCCACCACGAGGGAGGCCAGTGCCACCGGGGCGATCCAGCGCAGCAACCCGAACAGTGCGGTGTAGGCCCCGGCGAGCCCGAGCCACCGAAAGGCCTGGTCGTGGGGCAGAACCAGCCAGGCGGCGTAATGGCCGAGATTGCTCACCAAGTGTGGCCCCGACCGGTAGTAGCCGCGCTCCACCAGGTAGGAGTCGCCGGTCCCGACCACCAGGTTGACCAGCAGCACCGCACCGGCGACGGCGCCGAGCCCGATCAGCAGCCGGGCGCCGCTCCGGCGCCGCCCCCGGTCGAGGCCGGGAAGGGCCAGGCACATCGCCGCCGGCGCCAGCACGGCGAAGGCCGAGGCCTTGGTCAGGCAGGCGGCGGCGAACAGCAGCGAGCTGGCGGCGGCAGTCCCGATCCGTGGCCGGTCGAGGTGGCGCACGAAGGCGACGAGGGCGCCGAGCCCGAGCACCGCGACCAGCGGGTGGAAGAGGGCCGCGACCCACAGCAGAGCCTCGTCGTAGGCGGTGTGGAGCGAGAACAGGACGGCGGCGAGCAGGCCGACTCGCCAGTCGCGCGCCAGCTGGCTGACGAGCGCGAGCAGCAGCAGCGCCGCCACCAGGTGCAGCATCAGGATCGCCACGCGGTAGGGCAGGGGGTCGAGTCCGGCGGCGAGGTGCAGGAACCAGAAAAACCCCCTGGGAACCGGG
>CAZKKP010000215.1:0-6849 GCA_964553295.1 uncultured Thermoanaerobaculia bacterium
GAGGTCGTCGAAGATCGCCAGCATCTGCTTGAGGCCCTCGCGGCAGGGGGTGCACTTGCCGCACGACTCCTCGATGAGGAAGGCGAGGAAGTAGCGGGCGACGTCGACCATGCAGGTCCGGTCGTCCATGACGATCATGCCGCCGGAGCCCATCATCGAGCCGGCCTCGGTGAGCTGCTCGTAGTCCACCGGCAGGTCGAGCAGCTCCGACGGCACGCAGCCGCCGGAGGGCCCGCCGGTCTGCACCGCCTTGAAGGGCCGGTCGTTGAGGATGCCGCCGCCGATGTCGTAGATGATGTGGCGCAGCGTGCTGCCCATGGGCAGCTCGATGAGGCCGGTGTTCTTGACCTTGCCGACCAGGGAGAATGCCTTCGTGCCCTTGGACTTGGCGGTGCCCATCGAGGCGAACCAGGCGCCGCCGTGGTCGACGATGGCGCCGATCCCGGCCCAGGTCTCGACGTTGTTGAGCACCGTCGGCAGGTCGAAGAGGCCCTTGTCGGTGGAGTGGACGTACTTGGCCCGGGGTTCGCCGGTCTTGCCTTCCAGCGAGCGCATCAGGGCCGAGGACTCGCCGCAGACGAAGGCGCCGCCGCCGCGCGAGATCCTGACGTCGAAGTCGAAGCCGGTGCCGAGGATGTTCTCGCCGAGCAGCCCGCGCCGGCGGGCCTCGGCGATGGCGATGGTCAGGTTGACCACCGCCAGGGGGTACTCGTCGCGGACGTAGATGTAGCCCTCGTGGGCGCCGATCGCGTAGGCGCCGATGACCATGCCCTCGAGCACCGAGTGGGGGTCGCCCTCCATGATCGAGCGGTCCTTGAAGGCGCCGGGGTCGCCCTCGTCGCCGTTACAGAGCACGAACTTGCGTTCGCCCCTGGCCTTCTTGCAGGAGCGCCACTTGCGGGCGGTGTTGAAGCCGGCGCCGCCGCGGCCGCGCTGGCCCGACGTGGCGACCTCGTCGAGCACCTGATCCGGGGTCATCTCGAAGAGTGCCTTGGCGAGGCCGGAGTAGGCCCCTTCGGCGATGGCGTCGAGAATGTCGGTGGGGTCGATGCGGCCGATGTTGCGCATCGCCACCCGGGTCTGGTGGGCGTAAAACGGCACCTCGGCGTACTGCTCGATGCGCTCGCCGGTGGCCGGGTCCTTGTAGAGCAGGCGTCCGATGACCTCACCGCCGAGGATCGTCTTCTCGACGATCTTCGGGACGTCGGCCGGCTTGACCTTGGTGTAGAGGATGCCCGAAGGCTGCAGGGCGACGAGCGGTCCGCGCTCGCAGAAGCCGTGGCAACCGGTGGACTTGACGTGCATCCCGACGTCCACCGCGAGACCGCGCGCCTCGACCTCGGCGGCGAAGGCCTCGGCAACCTTCTTCGCGCCCGAGGCGAGACAGCCGGTGCCGCAGCACACCAGCGCCTTCTGGCGGCGGCCGGCCTCGCGCTCGCGCGCCTCGCGTTGCAGAGCCTCGAGCTGGGCCTTCGACTCAATTCGCATCGCCGCCTCCTCCCTTGAGGTAGCGCGCCACCCGGGTCGCCTTGGCCGAGCCGTGATAGCTCTCACCGACGATCATCACCGGCGCCATGGCGCAGGCGCCGACGCAGTTGACGGTCTTGACCGTGAAGCGCATGTCCTCGGTGGTCTCGTCGGGGCCGACGCCGAGCTGGCGCTCCAGCTCCTCGACCAGCTGGCCGGCGCCGCGGATGTGGCAGGCGGTGCCCACGCAGACCTTGACGATGGTGTCGCCCTGGGGCGTCAGCGAGAACGCCTTGTAGAAGGTCGAGACCGAGAACACCTTGGCGATCGGTACCTCGAGCGCCTCGGCGACCTTGCAGAGCACGTCGCAGGGCAGGTAGTTGTAGGCCCGGTGGACGTCCTGCAGGACCTGGATCAGCGACGCCTCCTCGGCCGGGTAGCGGTCGAGGATCTCGTCCGTCCGGCTGAGGTCGACGGCGCAGCTCGATGCGGTGTCGGCCATCTCCCCTCCCTTCAGGCCTCGGCCTCGCGGTGCTTCGAGCCGAGCTCGAAACCGCGGTGGAGCGCCTCGATGTTGACGTCGACGACCTTCGGCTTGGCGGCGAAGGTCTCGCGGATCACCGCCTCGACCTCCGCGACGTCGACCGCCCGGGTGGCGCCGAGATAGGCGCCGAGGGCGACCATGTTGGCGCCGCGCGGGTTGCCGAGCTCCATGGCGATGTCGTTGGCCGGCACCTCGACGACCTGGATGTCGTCGCGGGTGGTCGTGCGGTCGATCAGCGAGGTGTTGACGAGCAGCAGGCCGCCCGGGCGGACGGTCGGCTCGAACTTGTCGAGCGACGGCTTGTTCATCGCCAGCACCGCCCGCGGCGTGCGGATGACCGGCGAGCCCACCGGCCGGTCGGAGATCACCACCGTGCAGTTGCAGGTGCCGCCGCGCATCTCGGGCCCGTAAGAGGGCATCCAGGAGACCTCCTTGCCCTGGTGCATGCCGGCGTAGGCGAGCATCTTGCCGATCAGGAGGATGCCCTGGCCGCCGAAGCCCGCCATGATGACGTCGTTCTGCATCGCGTCCCCCTAGGGTGCCGCCGGGCGGGGCGCCCGGTCCTCGCCGCCCGGGGTCTTGAAGACGCCGAGCGGGTAGTAGGGCAGCATGTTCTTGGCGAGCCAGCCGGTCGAGTCGCCGGGTGGGATGCCCCAGTTGGTCGGGCAGGTCGAGAGGATCTCGACCAGCGAGAAGCAGGTCCCCTCCGCCTGGTAGCGGAAGGCCCGGCGCAGCATCTCCTTGGCGTTGACCGAGGCGAGCGGGCTGTGCACCGAGGCGCGGGCGATGAAGGCCGGCGTACGCAGGGTCGAGAGCAGCTCGGCGACCCGCATCGGGTGACCGGCGAGGCCGACGTCGCGACCCAGCGGACAGGTGGTCGCCACCTGGCCGGGCATGGTGGTCGGGGCCATCTGGCCGCCGGTCATGCCGTAGATCGCGTTGTTGACGAACACCACCGTGACCTTCTCGCCGCGGTTGGCGCAGTGCACGATCTCTGAGGTGCCGATCGAGGCGAGGTCGCCATCGCCCTGGTAGGTGAAGACGATGAGGTCAGGACGGGCACGCTTGATGCCCGTCGCCACCGCCGGGGCGCGGCCGTGCGAGGCCTCGTGGAAGTCGGTGTTGAAGTAGTTGTAGGCGAGCACCGAGCAGCCCACCGGCGCGATGCCGACGGTGCGCGTGGTCAGCTCGAGCTCGTCGAGCACCTCGGCGACCAGCCGGTGGATGACGCCATGGGTGCAGCCCGGGCAGTAGTGGGTGGTGACGTCGCGCAGCGCGGGCGGACGGGCGAAGACCGTCGCGGTCGCTTCAGACATGGCGCACCTCCTCCGAACGGCCCTCGCGGATCGCCCGGACCTTGTCCATGATCTCCTCGGGGCTGAGCAGCATGCCGCCGACCCGGTTGACGAAGTGGACCGGCCTGGCGCCGAGCAGGGCGAGGTGGACGTCCTCGATCAGCTGGCCCATGGACAGCTCCGCGACCAGCACCGCCGCGGCCTTCGCCGCCGCCTCTCGCACCGCCTGGTAGGGGAAGGGGAAGAGGGAGATCGGACGGATCAGGCCGACCTTGAGGCCGGCCTCGCGGAGTTCCTCGATGGCCGTCAGACAGACCCGTGCGACGGTGCCGTAGGCGACGATCAGCACCTCGAGGTCGTCCCCGGCATGGGCGGTGGCGAAGCGCACCTCGTCGGCGCGCATCCGGGCGTACTTCTCGGCGAGCCTGAAGTTGTGCCGCTCCAGCTCCTCCGGGTCGAGGAACAGCGAGTTGATCACCGCCCGCGGCCGGACGTCGGCCTCGCCCTTCCAGCCGGTCGAGGCCCAGGTCTTGGGCTCGAGCGGCTTGATCGGGGTGCGGCCGTCGCGGAACTCGACCGGCTCCATCATCTGGCCGATCAGCCCGTCGCCGATGATCATCACCGGGTTACGGTAGTAGTCGGCGAGGTCGAAGGCGTCGGCAACCAGGTCGGCCGCCTCCTGCACCGACCACGGCGCCAGGGCGAGCACGCGGTAGTCGCCGTGGCCCATGCCCTTGGTGGTCTGGAGGTAGTCGCCCTGGGCGGGCAGGATGCCGCCGAGGCCGGGGCCGGCGCGCATGATGTTGACGACGACCACCGGCAGCTCGGAGCCGGCGAGGTAGGACATCCCTTCGGCCATCAGCGAGATGCCCGGCGACGACGACGAGGTCATCACCCGCTCGCCGGCGCCGGCGGCGCCGTAGATCATGTTCGAAGCCGCCACCTCCGACTCGGCCTGGACGAAGGTCCCGCCGATCTGCGGCAGCCGCATCGACATGTACTCGGGGATCTCGTTCTGGGGCGTGATCGGGTAGCCGAAGAACAGCTTGCAGCCGGCCTGCACCGCCGCCTCGCCGATCGCCTCGGAGCCCTTCATGAGTTTCTTCGCCATTGCCTGCTCCTGGTGTCGCGGCTGTCAGCTCTCAGCTCTCAGCTGTCAGCTCCCCCGCCCGCCCGCTGTAGCGGCTGAGAGCTGAGAGCTGACAGCTGAGAGCCCGGGTTCCGCGCATGACGACCCTCTCAGTACGAGAAGTAGTGGTACATGGTGCCGTGGCAGCGCATCTCGATGGCCACGTCGGGGCAGGCGATGCAGCACAGCCGGCAGCCGATGCAGCGCATCTGCTCCACCACCTCGGCATAGAAGTAGCCCTTGGCGTTGATCGCCGTGCCCATCCCGAGGATCTGCTGCGGACAGGCGCGCACGCACAGCTCGCAGCCCTTGCAGCGGTCCGGGTCGATGACGATGTGCGACATCTCGACTCCCTTCGCTCAGTTGACCACGAACAGCGGTCCGGTGGTGCGCCGGACCGGCTGCTCGAAGGGCGGCCGGACGATCCGGCGCAGTCGGATCAGCGGGCAGCCGAGCTCGGCCGGGTCGAGGCCGTCGAGGGCCCCGGCAACCGCCACGCCGATCACCGGCAGCTCGAGCCGGCGTGCCGTCTCGACGGCCATCCGGTGGCCTTCCAGGACGACCTCGGCAGTCGTCTCGTCCATCAGGTGGGTGTTCGACACCAGGCCGGTGACCCGCACCTTCGCGGCGCCCTCGATCGCCCGCACCATCGCCACCGCGCGGTCCGGGCCGGGCGTCGAGGGCCGGCGGAAGTTGAGCACCAGCAGGACGTCGGTGTCGTCCACCGGCACCACGTCGACGAGCGAGCCGAGCACCCGGGCGCCGAGGTCGTCGCCGCCGAGGTCGAGCAGCAGCAGACGGTCGCCCTGGCGCAGTGCGCTCCGGATCTCGGGCACGATGATCGGCAGGTCGGCGTGGAAGTGCTCGCCGCCGGGCGCGAGAAGGGCGACTCCGGCGTCGGCCAGGAGCTCACGCGCCGAGCGGGAGCGGAAGTAGGGTTTGACGACGTCGAGATCAGCCAGCGTCACCCGGCGCCCCTCGGCAGCCAGCTCGAGGGCGCGGTTGAGCGCGATCTCGGTCTTGCCGCTGCCGAAGTGGCCGAGGAAGACTGTGACCCGTCGAGCACGCACCTACATCCTCCTGAGGTGGGGAGTTCGATCGGACCCGGAGCGTCAGTCGAACCGAACTCCGGGCATCGGCCACTGTATGTGAATCTCCTCACAAAAACAAGAAGTGTCGGAACGAGACGCGGTTGCAGTCCATTTCGCCGGACCCCGCGCCGTCACTGAGCGCAACGCCGGCCGACGTTCGCCGGGCGTTGACAAATAGGATGTCGTGGTCCTAATATCCGCCCGTGCTGTCTCGCAGCTCCGAGTACGCGATTCGGGCGCTCGCCATGCTGGCTCTCGAGAGGGACGGCAGGTCGCTGCAGGCCCGGGAGGTCGCCGCCGAGCTCGGGCTGCCGCCGGACTTCCTCACCAAGATCCTGCGCCGCCTCACCGCGACCGGGCTGGTGACCAGCCAGCGCGGCCGGACCGGCGGCTTCCGGCTCGGTCGGAGGCCCGAGGAGATCTCGCTGCTCGACATCGTGGCGCCCTTCGAGGGTCACGAGACCGGCGTCGAGTGCCTCCTCGGCCAGGCCTTCTGCTCGGACCACGAGGCGTGCCCGCTCCATGTCGAGTGGGTCGAGATCCGCGTCCGCTTCCTCGACCTGCTCGAGCGCACCAGGCTGGCCGACGTCGCCGAGCGCGCCGTGCGCAGCTCTTTCTTCCCGATCCACCGGTCGTCGCCGGGATGCCCGCCCGGCCGTTCGCCGCACCCTCCGTAGTGAAGGAGGCCCCATGAGCGTCGAGATGGAGAGGTTCAGCTACGACGACGACATCGTCCGCAAGTTCACCCTGGTCACCCTGGTGTGGGGGATCGTGGGCATGCTCGCGGGCGTCGTCGCCGCCCTGCAGCTGGCCGCGCCGCTGTTCAACTTCGACCTGGCCTACATCTCCTTCGGCCGGCTGCGACCGCTGCACACCAACGCGGTGATCTTCGCCTTCGCCGCCAACGCGGTGTTCGCCGGCACCTACTACTCGATCCAGCGCCTGCTCAAGGCGCGGCTGTACTCCCGCGGCCTGTCCCTCCTCCACTTCTGGGGCTGGCAGGCGATCATCGTCGCCGCTGCCGTCACGCTGCTGGCCGGCATCACCCAGGGCAAGGAGTACGCCGAGCTCGAGTGGCCCATCGACATCGCCATCGCGGTGGTCTGGATCGCCTTTGCGGTCAACGTCTTCGGCACCATCGCCAGACGCCGCGAGCGGCACCTCTACGTCGCCATCTGGTTCTACATCGCGACCATCGTCACGATCACGATCCTGCACGTCTTCAACAACCTGGTGGTGCCGTCCGGGCTGTGGCGGAGCTACTCGGTCTACGCCGGGGTCCAGGACGCCTTCATGCAGTGGTGGTACGGACACAACGCGGTC
>CAZKKP010000216.1:0-6790 GCA_964553295.1 uncultured Thermoanaerobaculia bacterium
TTCGCCCCTGGGTGGACGAAGGCGAGGCCGCGCGCAAGGGCAAGAGCCTGGACGAGTTCGCCGCGTCGACCGCCGAGACCTGGCCGCCTCCGGTGCTCAGGCTGAAGAACACCTGCTCACCCGGGGCCGGGGAGGCAGGCTGGAAGCTGAAGTCCAGCGACGGCTCCGGGTCGACCACCGTGACGGTCTTCGTCACCGTCGAGCCGCCGAGCTGGTTGGCGGCGGTCAGGCTGACGGCGTAGCTGCCAGGAGCGGTGTAGGTGTGGGCCGGGTTCCTGGCGGAGCTGGCGCCGCCGTCACCGAAGTCCCAGGCCCAGTAGGTCGGGCTGTTGCTCGACAGGTCGGTGAACTGCACCTGCTGGCTCGGCGCCGGCTGCGAGGGCTGCCAGCTAAAGCCGGCGACCACCGGCGAGCCGGTCGGGCAGGGCAGCGTCACCTGGCGACCGACCAGGGTGTTGTTGGCCTCCGACAGCTCGGCGACCTGGAACAGGTCGTCGGCGAAGGCGCCGATCCGGAAGGTCCCCTCGAGGTCGGGCAGCGACACCGGTCCGGAGGTCTGGACGCACTGGCCGGACTCGACGGTGGTGGTAATCGGCGCCCGGGCGATGCGCAGGTCGGCCGGTGTCAGGACCCCGTCCTCGGTCAGCCACAGCCCGAGGTCGTGGGCGGTGGCGGCGGAGGTGCCGGTGTTGCACTCGACGGCGTACAGCTGAAGCTGCCCGTCAGTCGAGCAGGTGGCGTCGACCTCGGTGACCCGGAGGTCCGGGCCGACGGTGAGGCACTCGCCGTCATGGGCGAGCTTGGCGCCCGCCACCTGGCGCCAGCAGTCGTTCGAGTAGGTCTCGCCGTCGCAGCCGCAGACCGGGTCGTAGATCTGCGGGCATGTCTGGTACGGGTCGCCGCAGGTTCCGGCGAGACCGAAAACGCCGCAGTAGCCGGGGGTCGCGGGGAACTGGCAGACGAAGCTGCCGGGGCAGGCCGGCTGGCTGTCGCTGCACGACTGGCTGCCGGTCGCCACCAGGGTGGCCCGGAAGACGAGATCCCAGATCTGGTCCTGATAGATGAAGGGCTGCAGGCCACCGATGCCGGAATCGGACACGAAGCTGTTGCCGGCGCCGCTGTCGTTGTCCGCCTCGGCGGCGAAGCTGTCGTTGGCGTGGATCGGGTCGCCGCGGTTGACGATCCAGAAGTCGCCGTTGAGGGTCACCGGGTTCACCAGGGCTACCTCGTACTGGCCGCCGCCGTCGCCGGTGACCACCGTCGCCCGCGTGAGCACGGTCGAGTCGTCGGGAGCGCCGTCCAGGTCGGGGTAGACGAACACCTCGGTGGCCCGGGGGAGGCCCTGGCCGGCCACCAGGTCGTTGCCGACGCAGAAGCCGGCGAGGGCCACCGCGCCGGGACTGTAGCCGAAGTCGGCGAGGCGGAAGCGCACCGCGAGCATGTTGTCGGGGTTGCCCGCCTGGCCGCCGCCGAACCAGAACACCCCGTCGGACTCGCCGTCGTCGTAGGCGGCGTTGCCGCAGGTGGTGGCGAGAGCCTTGGAGCGGCTGCCGCCCGCAGCCTCGATCAGCTCGGCGCCCTGGGAGCGACCTGGCTGGCTCACGACAAGGGCGAGTGCGGCGAGCAGCATCGCGCGGGAGATCCGATTCGTGGCGCGTGTCATTGGGGCCTCCTGCCATCGGCATCGACCATGGCGGTTGTTGAAAAGACGTCTCATTCTATACCATGTTGAGCGGGCCGGGGCCACCCGCGGCCGAGCGGCACGGGCCCGAGGCCGTGACGGGGGCCACTCGAAGTACGTATGCACCCCGGGCGGAGAAGATGCGACGTGGCGCACCTCGACGGATGGAAGGACATGAGAGTATGGCAGCCCAGAGGAGACTGACGTGAGCTCTCTTCCAGCACCGGCAGCCCCAGATCTGAGCACCGCGCTCGGCCGAAGGGCGCCGCGCCGGCCGCCGGTCGTCGCGGCCCTGCCCAAGGTTGCCTCCCGACCTCCGGTGTCGGCGATCGTGACCACCTTCAACGCCGAGAGGCTGCTGCCGGACTGCCTGGCATCCCTCGGCTGGTGCGACGAGATCCTGCTCGTGGACTCGTTCTCGACCGATGACACGGTGGCCATCGCCCGCTGCCACGACCGGGTACGGGTTCTCCAGCGGCAGTACTACGGCGGCGCCTCCCAGAAGAACTGGGCGATCGACCGGGTTCGCCACGACTGGGTGCTGATTCTCGACGCCGACGAGCGGGTGACCCCCGAGCTCAGGCGCGAGATCGAGAGTCGGCTCGCCGCCCCGAACCCCCCCCGTGCCTTCGCCGTCGACCGCCGCACCTTCAGCCTCGGCCGGCCGATTCGCTTCTCCGGCTGGCAGCATGATCGGGTTGTTCGGCTGTTCCACCGAGAGGCGGCGCGCTACCCGAACCGGCGGGTCCACGCCGACATGCTGACCCTGGAGCCTCCAACGGTGCTCGACGCGGCCCTCGACCACCACATGGTCGACGACCTCGGTGAGTACGCCCGACGTCTGCAGCGCTATGCCTGGTGGGGCGCAGCCCAGCTCTGGCGGGACGGCCGCCGCGCCGGCGCCTGGGAGGTCGTGGTCCGGCCGGCCTGGAGATTCCTGCGCACCTATTTCCTGCAGGGCGGCGCGCTCGAGGGTGTCCACGGTTTCGTGATGTGCGCCCTGCAGGCCTATGCCGCCTTCCTCAAGCACTCGACCCTGTGGAGCTGGCGGCAGGGCGAGGCCCATGGGCGTCCGCCCGTGCTGCCGGACTTCGACGACGACCCGACGACCTGGGCCTGGCCTCCTCGACCGGCCTTGCGGTGATCGCCCGACAGCGGATCGCCGCCTGACGGAGGCGGCTGCCGAAGTGGTGCTCGCGCCGGCCTGAGAGGCTCTCCCGGCCTGCTATCCTGCGGTCATGAACACCGCCACCCGTAACCGCCTGCTCATCGCCCTCGCCGTGCTCGTCGCCGGCGGCCTGATCGCCTGGCAGATGTTCTTCAGCCTGACGCCGCCGCGACACGCCGACCACGACCATGCCATCGCCAAGCTCGACGCTGGCGGCTTTCTGCTGGTCGAACGGTTTGCCGGCGACCGCCGAAACCTCGTCGGACGTCCGGGGAAGGTGCTCGTCATGCACTGGTTCGACCCGACCGGCGATGCCGCCGCCGAGGCGTCGCGGGCGGCCCAGTTCGCCGCCCGCGTCGCTGCCGACCCGGGGATCGAGGTGCTGCTCATCGCCCGAGGCCCATCCTGGGAGGGCCTCGAGGACTGGGCGGCATCCGCCGAGGTTCCGACCGCGATGCTCTACCTCGACCGGGACGGCAAGACCGCCGAGCTGATGGGCGTCCGCCAGCTTCCGGAGACCCTGCTGTTCGACCCGGCCGGCCTGCTTGCCCACCAGGCACGCGGTCCGATGGCCTGGAACGATCCTCGGTTGCCCGGTGAGATCGAACGGATCAAGAGAGGCGTCAAAGAGATCGACTGAGCTGGTCGAGCTCGGCGAGAGAGCCGGGCGATCGCAGAGACGTCTCCAGCTCGCGCGCGGGCATCGCGTCCGGCACGACTGCTGCGGCTTCTGACTCCTGTCGTACACTCCGCGGGGTGACCACCGCCCCGCGACTGCTGACCGTCGACGGCGTCACCCTCGAGGCCCACATCGTGCGCAAGCGGGTGCGCAACGTCAACGCCCGCCTCGTCGGTCGCGAGCTGCGGGTCAGTGCCCCGCACGGTGTGCCCTCGACCGAACTTGAAAAGATCGTGCTCCAGCTCGCCCGGAGGCTGGTTCGCCGGAGGAGGGCCGATGCCCTCAACCACGCTGACGACGCGCTCTCGATGGCGCGCCGGGTGGCGGCGCGGTTCCCGGCGCCACCCGAGGTCGCCGACGTTCGTTTCGTCACCAGCCAACGGTCGCGCTGGGGCAGCTACAGCCCGCGAACCGGGGTGGTGCGCCTGCACGCAGTGCTGCGCCAGCTGCCGCCGTGGGTGCTCGAGGCGGTGATCGCCCACGAGCTCGCCCACGTCGTCCACCCCGATCACTCGGCCGCCTTCTGGGCGCTGCTGCGCGGCGTCTGCCCGGAAACCGATCGGGCGCGTGCCTTCCTCGCCGGCGTGAGCTGGACCGCGCGCCACTGGAACGAGCTGCCGCCGGTCGAGCGTGCGCTGCTCGGCGAGGGCTGAGCCCACCGATGCCTGCCTTGCCGAGCCGCCAGCTCGGGCGAGCGTGGACTCGGAGCATCCGGGCTAGAATCGGGGCCATCACTCTGGCGGCTGGAGGTGGCCATGACTCGAGGACGGCTCGTTTCCGGTGTCGCACTTCTGACCCTGGGCCTCGTGGTGCACGGCGCCTCCGGGGTCGAAGCCTGCACCGCGCTGGTCGCCGCCGGGCCGGCGACGCCGGCGGGGGCGCCGGTGCTGTGGAAGAACCGCGACACCGGCACACTGTCGAACAAGCTCGTCTTCGTCGGCGCCAGCCCGCATGGCTACCTGTGCCTGGCCAACGCCGACTCGGCCTCGGGCCGGTTCTGCTATGCCGGCCTCAACGACGTGGGTTTCGCCATCATCAACACGGTGGCCTACAACCTGCCGGCACGAAGCGGCGAGATGGCCGATCTCGAGGGCCTGATCATGGCCGAGGCGCTCCGGACCTGCCGCACGGTCGACGACTTCGCCCGCTTCCTCGCGGCCAATCTCGGCCCGGACCTCGGCAGCCAGGCGACCTTCGGGGTGCTCGACGGGGACGGCGCCGCGGTGGTGTTCGAGGTCCACAACCACGGTTTCGAGCGGCTCGACAGCGCAACCCAGCCCGGCGCGAGGATGGTGGTGACCAACTTCGCGCGCACCGGCGACGAGGGCGAGGGGGCCGGCTACCTGCGCTTCGCGCGGGCGAGCGAGCTGGTCTCGGCGTTCGCCCCGGGGGAGCTGGATCCCCAGGCGGTGCTCCACCGTTTCAGCCGCGATCTCGGCCACGTGCTGCTCGACCACCCCCCGCTCGAGAGCCTGGCCGAGCAGCCGGCGTCGCCGTCACGCTGGATCTCGAGCCGCGACTGCATTGACCGGCCGTCGACCGCGGCGGCGGTGGTCATCGTCGGCGCGAGCCCGCTCGAGCCGCCGCGCCCGCCCATGCTGTGGGTGATCCCCGGCGAGCCCCTGACCGCGGTGGCGGTGCCGGTATGGGTCGAGGCCGGCTCGAGCCCCGCGGCGCTCCACACCGGCGACGAGGCGCCGCTGTGGGCGGCGTCGGCGCGACTCAAGGGCTTGCTCCGCCCCCTCAGCGGCGGCAACCAGAAGGACTACCTCGACCTGACCCAACTCGACAACCTCGAGGGCACCGGCTTCCTGCCCGGTCTGCTCGCAGCCGAGCGCGAGATCTTCGAGGCTACCGAGGCCTTCCTCGCCGAGCCGCGAACCCCCGACGAGCTCGCTGCCTTCCAGGAACAGATGGCCGAGCGGGCCCTCGCCGCCATGACCGCCGCCGCCGGAGCAAGCTGACGCCGAGCCCGAGCAGCCGTGCACACTGTCGGCGTTGTCGCGGATCCGCGCTGCCTCGGTCACGATGCCGGGCCATGACATCCCGAGCGGCCGGAACGGCTGGCGGTGCTCCACGAGCTGCTGAGCAGCCCGCGCCTGGCCGGGCACGTCCGTCTTGCGGCACGGCTCGCCACGAACGACGACCTCGAGTCCCTGAGCAACGGGATCGCCTCCCTGCTCGAGGAGATGGCCGGCCTCGGGGGTGGGGCCCCGTTCGCCTCGCCGCCATGACCGCCGCCGGTGGTCGACCGGGCGGTCGCCCACCACCGCCGCTGCTGGCCGCTGTGACCTCCGGCGGTGGCGGTCAGTTGCGGAAGCCGTCGACCAGGGCCCAGAGGATTCCGGCGGTGAGCGCCAGGTCGAAGCCGGCCCGGGCTCGCTCGGCGCCGGTCATCTCCCCCCAGGCCCGGCCGTCGAGCAGCAGGCCGATCCCCGACCGGCTGCCGTCGCCGAGGACCGCGCCGGACATCCCGACGCCGGACATGCGGCCGCCGTGCACCAGGCCTCCCCGTCCGAGCATCGCCTCCTCGGCGGCCATGGCGTAGCGGACCCGGCCGAGGGGATCGTCCCAGAAGATCGCGCGGTACTCGCGGTCGGAGCGGACGGTGAGCAGGGACGAGGTGTCGAAGCCGCCGCTCGGCCGGTCGAAGGTCGCCTCGAGGTCGAGGGAGAAGCCGGACGGCACCGCCGCCTCGGCGGCCTCCTCGAGGCTCGTCCCCAGGGAGAATCGGCCGCCCTCGGGATCCGTGTCGTCAGCCGCCGCCGGCAGGGCGGCGAGGGCGATGACGAGTGCCAGGATGGCAGCGCGCATGGTCACCTCCGGGTCTGAGAACTCCACAAGCAAGTTTCGCTCCGACCCGCGTCTTCTGCCACCCGGATTCGGGAGAGGCGACGGGTTCGACGACGGCGCCGTCGCCACGGTTCTCAGCGCCGGACCAGCAGCAGCTTGAAGCCGTGCCGGATCTCGAGCCGCTCGCACCGGCCCAGCGCCGTCAGCTCGCGCTCATACGGCAGGGTCAGGTTGGCGACCACCAGCGCCCGTCCGCCGGGCGACAGCGTGCGGCCCAGGGCGGCGAAAATGGCCCGCGCCGGCGCCAGGTCGACCGCGGCGCCGGCGCCGTGGAACGGTGGGTTGACCAGGGCGGCGTCGCAGCTCGCCAGCGGCGGAGGCTCGCTCGTGGCGTCCCACCAGTGGACCTCGGCGCGATCGCCGAGACCGAGGGCGGCCAGGTTGGCGCGAGCCGCGTCGACCGCCCGCC
>CAZKKP010000217.1:0-6787 GCA_964553295.1 uncultured Thermoanaerobaculia bacterium
GCCCCGCGTCGCGCAACACGCCGGCGGTGTCGCCGGCAGGGTCGGCCAGGCGATGCCCAGGTAGAGCGCCACCCGCTGGACGTGAGCGGCCAGCAAGAGCGGTGTCAGGATGACCCCGGCGTGGAACACGATCGACATCGTCGTGCCCCACACCCGCGGCCTCAGGTGACGCACGGGCAGCAGCCAGTCGAGCGACTCAGAGGCTACTCGCCGCCAGGAAACCCGCCGGTGACGGGTCATCCGTCGCGCCTCGCGGACGCTCCAGAGCATGATGATCAGGTTGCGAAGCAGCCCGAGTACCATGACCGCGAATGTGAACCTGAAGAACGGGCCCTGGGCGAAATCCAGCCAGTCGTCCATCTCCTGTCTGCTCCTTTCGGCTACATCCCAAGGCGATGGTGTTCCCATCGGTCGACGGCGGGTGTGCCACCGGGAATCTCGATCGCCCGGAGAATCAGGTCGTGCAGACCGACGACCTCGACGTCTCCGAGATCGTGGTCCTCGACCAGCTCGCGGAGCTGCTTCTTGCAGTTGGCACACGGGGCGACCACGTAGCGCGCTCCGGTGGCCCGGATCTGGTCCGCCTTTCGTCGACCTCCGATCATGGTCCGGAAGCTCCGGATCTCGTCGATGGACACCGTTCCCCCGCCCCCGCCGCAGCAGTAGTTGTCCGTTCCGTGAGGGGCCATCTCGACGAAATTCCGGCAGAACGAGCGCAGGATCTCTCGCGGCTGGTCGACGATCCACCCTCGCCGGGCAACATTGCAGGGGTCGTGGTAGGTGACGACCTCCGTGACGATGTCCGGGTTCAGGCGCAGACGGCCCTCGCGCAGCATGCGGTAGGTCCACTCGACGCAGCTCACCACCTCGGGTGGGTCCGATCCCCCGAACACCGGAACGAAGTCCTTGGCCGAGCGCGAGGCGTGGCCGCACTCACCCACCATGATCTTGGAGGCGCCCAGTCGATGAACCTCCGCGACCAGTTGCCGGATGATCCGGCGCAGGTAGCGGTCATTCATGAACAGGCCGTAGTTGATACCGTCGAAGTAGCCGCTGCCGATGGTCCACGAGCACCCGGTGGCGTGGAAGACGGCCGCGTTCCCCATCAGTGTGTCGGCCTCCAGGAGGTAGTCGCTCACGGCCGGGAAGAACACGTACTCGGCGCCCTCGACGTCGATCGGGAACCTGATCGCGTCGGTCTCGAACTGCTCCTCGAGCTCCTCGCCAAGAAACTCGCAGGTGTCCGTCATCGCGGCGACCGGGATCCCCGAGGTGTTGCGGGTGTTCCCCTCGAGCTGCTCCCGGACCGCCACCACCAGCGCCTTCGGCGCCAACCCCATCTCCGACAGCAGGTGGCGCATGAGGTGGGTCATGAGTCCGTGGTCGATCCCGAGCGGACACTCACTCGTACAGCGTCGACATGCGGTACACCGGTACACCGACTCCGCCATCTCGTCGAGGTAGCTGTCCGTGAGCTCCCAGGGCGTCCCCAGCCGTGCCCGGACCATGCCGGCCACGGTGAAGTACCGGCGATACACCTTGAGGATCAACTCCGTGCGGTAGCACGGGATGTCCCTGGGGTCCTGGGTGACGTCGTAGACCGGGCAGACATCCGCACAGCGCGAGCACTTCGTGGTGATTCGTGAGTACAGGTCCAGCCAGTAGCCGTAGGCACTGTGACGAAGAACTGCGGCCATGACCTCGAGGAACCTCCTCGGCCGATCGGTGTCGTCGTAGGGCTCGATGTAGTACGTGTAGGGCGAGCCGGACCGCGCCGGGGCGACCGGCTCCCTCCTGGAGGTCATCTCTCGTTCCTCGATCCTCGCGGCGGACTCGGCGCTCATTCGTCCTCCTTCAATCTGAAACCTCATCACGCTCGATCCTCTCTGGCAGCAAGAAACAGGCCAGAGGAGGAATCGACACCCCCCCCCCTCCGCCCGGTGTCAGGTCCTGGCAACAGGTCGCCCGCTGCCGCTCACCGCGGTGCTTCAACCTTCCGAAACAGGGGTGAGGACCCATCTCACGGTCCCTCGTCTTCAAGATGGGCGGTTTGGCTCAGCCCGTATCCCACAGCAGCCAAACCATATACGGCGTCGACCAGCTCGAACACCGGCACCGACTCGTCCGGGGTGTTGATCTCATCCTCGTTTCCCGGACCGAAACAGATCACCGGAACTCCGAGATCCGCCGTCAGCATCCCGCCCGCCGTTCCCAGGCCCAACCGGCGACTCCACGGCCGTGGGCTCCAGGGCAATCCGGCGCTGACCAGAGACGTGCGGACGCTGTCGACCAGCGGCTGAGCCAGGTTGGTCGACCAGGGTACCGAGAGGCATGTCACCTTCGCGCGGCGACCGGTGTACAGCTCCTGGTCCTCCTCACGCACATGCACATCCACGTTCAGGTCCGGCAGACCGCGGAGCTCGCTGGAGAGGTGTCGTCTCAGACAGTTCAGGATGCTCTCAACGGTCTCCCCGAAGAACAGTCGCCGCATCACCTGAACCCTGCACCGGCACCCTTCCTCTGCCTTCTCGGTCCTCGGCGCGCCTGCCGTCATCACGACGGGGCGCCGGGCTTCGCTGCCAGTGTCACAGTGCTGGCCCAGCTCCTGGTGAACGATCTCGGCGACGCACTCGGCCATCTTGAGGTCCGGGGTGCGCACATCGAGGTCGATCCGCACCCAGCCGTCGTGCCCGATGCACACGTCCAGCCCGGTCGGCTCGCCGAGGATGCACAGCATGGGCTCGAGCCCGATCCGCGGCAAGGTCTTCCGGACCAGGTGTCGGGAACCGACGGAGCAACCACTCTCACCGGCCACTGCAGCCACCACCACCAGGTTGACCCGGGGCTGGACCAGCCGGCGGGCCAGGAGGTGGCCGGCGAACACCTGGCTGGCGATCGCCCCCTTGCACTCGGCCGCGCCCAGCCCGTAGAGCCGATCGTCGGCAAGGTCCGCAGCCAGAGGCGGATGGGACCACTCGGCCAGCGGTCCGAGGTCGGCCGTGTCCATGTGGGTGTGGAGCATCACGGTGAGCCTCGGATCACCTCCCGCCACCACACCCACCACATTGCCCGCGTCGTCGGTGAACACCAGGTCGAAGTCGAGGTCCCGCATGCGGTCGCGCACCTTGGACGCGACCTGTTCCTCGTGCAGCCTCAGGCTCGGCGTCCGGATCAGCTCGCTGGCGAAGCTCACGACCTCGTCGGCGAGCTGACTGGCATCCTCGTGCAGCGTTCGATACATGGCTGTCTCGCGGAGATCACTCAGCAAGGCGGATGCCAGGGGTGAGCCCTGGTGTGGAAGCACCGGCCGCCGCCCGGAGAGCACGACGAGCCCGGAATACCTTGGTGTACAATTCCAAAATGAAATCTACTGTTCTGAAATGAAAGGATCATCATGAGAGCCGAGGACCTCAAGCTCGACGAACTCATCACGTTCGAAAACGGCGTGCTCAGCTTCAGGGGACGGCGGGTCGTGATCCACGACATGCGTGCCATGGGCCAGTTCCGCAAGGACCTGGTGACCATGCTCGGCCTCGCCGACACCCGCAGGGTGCTGACCCGATTCGGCTACTACTGGGGCCACACCGACGCCGCCGCGATGCAACGGGTCTTCACCTGGGACAGCATCGACGAGCTGCTGCTCGCCGGACCACGGCTGCACACCCTGCAGGGCTTCACCAAGGCGGTGGTCAAGTCGCTCGAATCGGACGCGACCGGCCGGCTCCAGATGGAGCTTCAGTGGTACAGATCCGGAGAGGCGGAGGAGCATCTCGCCGAGATCGGGCATGCCGACCAGCCCGTCTGCTGGATGCTCTGCGGCTACGCCAGCGGTTTCGCCTCCTTCTGCCTCGACAGCGAGGTCTACTTCGTGGAGCACAGCTGCGCGGCAGCTGGCGACGCGCTGTGCCAGGCCGTCGGCAAGGACCGCCTTTCCTGGGGAGCGGAGATCACTCCACACCTCCCCTACTTCCAGATCTCCGACATCCATCCCAAGATCCTCGAGCTCACTCAGTCGCTGAGGATCAAGACACTGGAGCTCGAGCGCCACCGGCAGAAGCTCCGCGAGCTCGGTGCCCTCGAGGCGGTCGGCATCGCCAAGGTCCGGAGCAAGGCATTCCACCAGGTTCTCGACCTCGCCGGACGGGTCGCGAGGTTCGACTCCTCGGTGTTGATCACCGGCGAGAGCGGGGTCGGCAAGGAGGTGATCGCGCGCTACATCCACGACCGGTCGCACCGGGCCGACGCCGAGTTCGTGGCGATAAACTGCGCGGCGATCCCCGAGAGCCTGCTCGAAAGCGAACTCTTCGGCCACCGCGCAGGTGCCTTCACCGGAGCGGTCCGTGATCGCAAGGGTCTGCTCGAGCAGGCGGATGGCGGCACGGTCTTCCTCGACGAGATCAGCGAGATCTCGTTGCCGCTCCAGGTGAAGCTCCTGCGCGTGCTGCAGGAGCGGGAGATCCGGCGTATCGGCGAGAACACCAACCGCTTGATCAACGTCCGCGTGATGGCGGCCTCGAACCGCGACCTCGAGAAGGCGGTCGCGTCGGGCTCCTTTCGCGATGACCTCTACTACCGCCTGCGCGTCGTCGAGATCCGGATCCCGCCCCTCCGCGAGCGACCCGAGGACATTCTGCCGCTCGCCAGGTTCATCGTCGATCGACTGTCCGGGCGCCTCGGGCTCGCAAACCTGACCCTCGACGCGAGCTGCCTCGAGCACCTCCAGAGATACCCGTGGCCAGGGAACGTGCGCGAGCTTGAGAACGCCCTCGAGCGGGCCGCGGTCCTCTCCGAAGACCAACGCATCAGGCCCGCCGGCCTGCCGTCCGATGTGGCCGAGCCCGGCGCCGACGCGACCGAGGCCCGGCCCTCACCCCTGCGCTCGCTCGCAGAGGTCGAGAACGAGCACATCCAAACCGTTCTTCGACACACCGGAGACAACCGCTCCCAGACGGCACGAATCCTGGGCATCGGCGCAACCACCCTGTGGCGCAAGCTCAAGGCCACGGGAGCCCCATCAGAGGGCTGAGGTGCCCACGAACTCGGTGTCGACGACCGCACCAGGCACCACGATCGACCAGAAGGGCTGCCACGTACCACACAACCCTCACAACTCGTTGGCGACCAGGAGAGTTGGACCGCGCGCCATCCTTGCCGTTTCCGTAATTGAGCCGGCGGCTCGAGTTGTGACGAATGTGGTACGTGGCACCGTCACGCAGCACTCTCTGGCCGCCGCCGTCGTAGGCGTACCAGTTGTCCAGGCCGGGACCGGTGCGGCGCCGCATCTCGCCGGTGACCCGCCACTCGTGGGAGAAGCCACCCCAGGAGGTGAGGTTTCCCCGGGAGTCATACGACGCCGCGGCGAGGCGGTTGGTGGCCAGCTCCGCGGCGAAGGTGCGGGTCCCCTGGGCGTCGGTGACCGAGACCAGGTTGCCGAAGCCGTCGTGGCCGTAGGACTGGCTGACCGTGCCGCCGAGAGCGTCGCTTCTGGCCAGGCGGTTGCGGTGGTCGTAGGCATTCAGTCCGCTAGCGCTAGTCAGGGCTTCGCTCCGCGAACCGCCGATAGCGATCAATCTGTCGATTGAGGCCCTCGTCGCGGACAAACCGCCTGAAGTCCGGGCTTCGCTTCCAATCGCGGAACAAGACCTGACGAGAATAGGTGGCCGATATGAGCCGAGCGTTGGCTCGATCTCCATCGTTGCTGAGCTCGACAGCCCTGGTGACCACAAAGCGACTCGCCGCTCGGCTTCCCGTCCAGAGAGCAGGCCATATGATGAGGACGATCGACACACCTCCCATCATCGCCAGCGGCAGGCCGTCGCCGACCTCAACGAGACCGCCGAACAGCTTCTGGCATTGCAGGTCCAACCACGCAACCAATGCGAAAACTGGGAAAAACAGGAGAACTGCCGCAATGGCTGTGAGTGAGAATGTATGCCGAACTATGAAGGGGACATCATGGAGCCCTCGTGCTGTCAATCCACCGTCGGGTTCTCCACTCAAGCGCGCCCCAGGAGGTCGCGAACGGGTCATGATGGCTGCCTCCGATTCCGCCACTCGGGTTGCCACAGCAGGGCTAGATCCCGTGATCCCATTGGAGCAACTCACTTCCAAACGTGGCTGAGACCGGTGCGATAGTACAATGAATCACCAATCCAGCGGTTCGCGGAATTGGGCAAGACGTGTACCCTGGCCACGGTGCCTAACTCCCAGCCGGCCCAGAATGATCCGAATCCCAGGATGACAGCTGGGACGGTTCCCAACCCCGAACCAAGGAATCCGGTGGCGACCACCTCACCACTTCCGCCGGCGGCAACGATCATCGATTGGATCGAGGCCTCTTGCGTGACTACCGCTGCGGTTCCTCGCACGTAAGACAAAGTTCTCAAGAGGAAGGCGCCATTGAACAGAGTGCTTCCCGCGTCACCGAGGTCGCTTTGGTCTGAATAGCCCTCGTGATGCAGGGCATACTGGATCACCGGTTTCGCCATGACACTGTGGACAGGCGTCCAGTCTCTGAGCCCCGAGAGACTTGCTCCAGACCCGGGACCCCTGAAGCTGGATGCGCCGGACATCGCCCTGCGGAGCCAGGTGCGGCCGTTCTGGCTCCTCTTGCCTTGGGCCTCCTCTGGGGGCAGGACGGTGTCTGTGACCACCAGCTCCTTGTCCTCCCACCACATGAACTTCCCGTCCACGGTGCCGACGAGTCTCGCGAGCCCGTACGGGTCCACGTAGTTCAGCGGGCTGTTGCCGACGTAGGCGTAGCGGTTGAAGTTCTGGGAGGCGCCGA
>CAZKKP010000218.1:0-3946 GCA_964553295.1 uncultured Thermoanaerobaculia bacterium
ATGACCGAGAGCGTACACGGCGGCGAGCCCACCGGCGCCGACCAGCAGCACCGCCACCGCCTCTCCCCAGGAGGAGGCCGCGATGGCGAGGCTCGGCGGCCCGACGGGTTCGGAGTTCGGCCCTGGCGCAGGGGTCGGGTCGGCTTCCGCCGAGCGTTCGGCGATCCGGTCCCAGTCCGACGGCACCCCGACTCGCGGCTTCTCGTGACTCATCGATCCGACAGGCTCCGGGTGAAGGTCTGGAACTGAATGTCGACCGGGCTCGCCTTGTAGCGGTCGACGAACTCGAGGACCCGAAGGACCTCGGTGTCGTCCGGGTGGCGCTGCTGCAACCGCCGGAGGTAGACCTCGGCGCCGGTCAGGTTGTAGCCGCGCAGCTCGGCGAGGGCGGCGTTGAACAGGCTGCGGTCGAGAGCCGCGGCGCCGTCGTCCGCCCCGGGGTGCCGCCCGAGGTACTCGTCGGCAAGGCCGACGGCGGCGCGGAAGTTGCGCTCGGCCAGCGCTCCGTTGAGCGACCGGGCGAGAGGCTCCAGCGCGACGATGCGCTCCTGGAGCTCGACCAGCCCGGGGTCCTGCGGCGCCGTCTGGAGTCCCTGCCGAGCGGCGGCGTAGGCGGCCAGGAACCGGCCGGCCTCGAGGAACTCCTCGCCGTCCGTCAGACCCTGGGGGATCGGCGTCGGCGTCGGCGGGGCGAGCTCTCTCTGGAAGATCTCGATGCGCCGGTCGAGGCGCTCCCGTTGCAGGCCGCTGGTCTGGAAGTCCTGGAGCAGCTGGATCGCCTCCTCGACCCGTCGCTGGTCGAACAGCGCCTGGGCTTCGACGAGCACCTGGTTGACCACCGCCGGGTCGGCCTCGGTGGCGTCGGGCCGCTGGCCGAGCAGCCGCACGCCGAACCAGACGCCGACGAGCACGACCACCAGGCCGACGACGCCTGCCGCCAGCACCGGCAATGAGAGACTTCTGCTCAGCCCCCCTGGTGCGGCCGGCTGCGAGGCGCCGACGTCCACGTCGCTCAGCAACCCGCCGGCGCTGTCAGCGCCCAGCTCGAGATTCTCGCTGAAGAGGTTCGCATCGAGGCTCGGCAGGGCCGTGGCGGCAGCGGCCGCGGAGGCGAGGTCAAGGTCGGAAAGGGAGGCGCCGGCAGCGACCGAGGGCAGCTCGAGCCGGTCGCGGAGAACGGCGGCGCCGACGTGGCCGGGCTCGGCAGTGAGGATCTCCCGGGCGAGATCGAGGGCGCGCCCGCGGTCGCCGGCCCGCTCGGCACTGCGCGCCTCCTCCAGCACGTCCTCGAGCCTCCGACGGAGGTCCTCGATGGTGAGCCGGGCGCCCGCGATCCGCTGGTGGAGGTCAGGGTTCTCCGGGTCGCCGAGGAGGCCGCGCGACCAGGCGTGCACCGCCTCGAGGAAGCTCTGCGCCGCGAAGGCCTCGTCGCCGGCACGCAGCGCCGCGCCGACCTCCGGCGAGATCTCCGGGGAGGCGGACCACGACGGCTCGACGCCGTTCTCCGGCAGTGGTCCTGCGTCGAACAGGTCGGACACGTCGCCGACGCCGCCGTCAAAATCCATGGGCCCGTCGCTGCCGAGCGCGGCGGCTGCTGGGCTGTCGCCCTCCAGCTCGTCGCCGAAGGAGAAGTCGGACGACGGGAAGGCGCCCCAGGCGTCGTCGGGGGAGGCGGTTCCGCGATCCGCCGGCGCTGTGTCGAGCTCGAACCCGATCGACTCCGGGGGGCCGTCGTGGCCTCTGGCTCGCGCTCTGACCTCCGGCGAGCCGGAAGCGGTCGCGGCAGGCTCCGTGAACGAGACCTGGAAGACGCTCTCCGATGCCCCGTCAAGCAGGCGGACGGGGGCCTGCGGCGGAGGCGCCACCACCGGTGGAGGCGGCACTCCGCCGGCCGCGTAGATCTCGTCGAGGGCGGCATGGATCCCGGCATGGTGGGGGTCCAGGGCCTGGGCCATCATGACGAAGTTCGCGGCCTCTTGCGGGTCTCCCTGATCCAGGGCCTCGTGCGCCTGAGCCAGAAACTGCCCGACCTGGGTCTCGAGCTTGAGGGCCTGAGCCACCTGCTCGGCGAGCCGCCGAGCCTCTGCGTGACCCGGCAGCTCGAGCAGCACCTTGTCGACCTTCTCCCTGGCGCCGAGGAAGTTGCGGCGCTCGAACTCCTCAACGGCGTCGACCAGCAGGGCTTCGATCGCGTCTGTGGTGGGCGCCTGCAGGTCGCCGATGATGCTCGACAGGTCGATCTCAGGGGCGCCGGAGGCGAGCTGTCCCTGCAGGTTGGTGGCGGGCCGGAAGGCCGGGTCCAGGCGGAGCACGAACTCCAGGCCGATCAACGCCTCCTCGCGCTGGCCGTCCTGGAGCTTGCGGACGACCTGGCGAAACGCTGACATGACCCGATCTTGGGCCTGCGCCGAGAGGTCTTGATTGCCCGGATACGCCATATGCTGTGATGGTAGCAAGGGCTCGCGCGGTCGGTCAACGAGCCTCGCTCGCGCCGTCAGCGGTCGTCTCGTGCTGCGCGCGGTCGAGAAGAGGGTCGACGGCGGCGCCGGGCAGCGAGATCCGGGCGCGGGCGCCGCGCGGCAGCCGGTTGCTGACGAGCAGCGTACCGCCGTGGTCGGTCACGACACGGTGCACCAGCGCCAGCCCCATCCCCGAACCCCGACCCTTCGTCGAGAAGAAAGGCAGCAGCAGGGTCTCCGGATCGGTCGGCGGCAGGCCGCGGCCGGTGTCCTCGACCTCGATGACGAGCTCGCTGCCGACCGTCGTGAGACGGAGCACCACCTCGCCGGCGCCGTCGATGGCGTCCAGCGCGTTGTCGACCAGGTTGACCAGTGCCTGGCGCAGGAGGGCGGGGTCGACGAAACCCTGGATCTCCCCGCCGCTGGGGGTCTCGACGCGAACCGCGACCTCCTCGCGAAACTCGCCATACAGTGAGGCGACCTCGCGCAGGACTCGCTCCACGGCGACCCGTCGCGGAGCCACGGCCGGCAGACGGGCGTAGTCGCGGAAGGCGTCGACCAGGGCCGTGAGCCCGGAAACCTGGGCCACGATCGCCGCGCAGCTCGAGGTGACGACCGCGCCGAGCTCCTCCCCGAGGCCGGCCGCGCGCCGTTGAATCCGTTCGGCCGCCAAGCGGATCGGGGTCAGTGGGTTCTTGATCTCGTGCGCGACCCGCTGTGCGACCTCGCCCCAGGCCGCCAGGCGCTGGGCGCGCACCAGCTGTGTCAGGTCGTCTATGGCGACGACGCAACCGCCTCCGGCGATTGGTCTTATGGTGACCTCGACCTGACGTGGGCCGTCGCCGCCGTCAAGCTCGGTCTCGAAGCGGCTGTCGCGCGGCTGTCCAGGGCGCAGCAGCCGGTACAGGCCGGCGAGCCCAGGGCGATCCAGCAGCTCCAGGTCGAGCCACTGTCCCATCCACGATTCCTCACCCAGCATCCGCGCCGCCGCCGGGTTGGGTCGGAAGACACGGCCCGCCGGGTCGATGCTGAGGACGCCGGTCGGGATGGTCCCGAGCAGAGTCGCCAGCTCCTGGTTAGAGGCGAGGATCTCGGCCTCGGTCGCGCGCACGCGCCGCACCATCTCGTTGAAGGACGTGACCAGGACCGCGACCTCGTCCGACGCCGGGACCGCCACCTCCTCGAGCTCGCTGCCCTCGGCGACCCGTTGGGTGGCGGCGGCTACCGCCAGGAGCGGCTCGGTGAACCGGCGGGACAGAAACAGACCGATCCAGACGGTGGCGAAGAGCAGCAACAGCGTGACGGCGAGGAATACCAGCACGGTGGTCGCGGTGATCACGCCTCGCTGCGCCTTCATGTCCTGGAAGGTGGCGTCGGCGGCGGTGGCGCGCTCGAGGTGGACCAGGAGGTCCCGGGGCACGACCGCGCCGACCACCACGGTGCGCTCCCGAGCCCCCACCGGTTGCCAGGCACGCACGAGCAGGCTG
>CAZKKP010000218.1:3956-6771 GCA_964553295.1 uncultured Thermoanaerobaculia bacterium
CACCGGCCGGGGTGTCCCGCGGGAGGGGGGGCAGGGCCGACGGGATGCGGCGGGGATCGGCGGCGGCCTGGAGGAGTCGATCGCCGTCATACAGCGCCACCAGGTCGACTCCGAGAAGGCGTTGCAGCTCGGCGACCCGCTCCGATCGCGGATCTCCCAGGAGCTGCTCGGCGGCGATCCGCGACTGCTGCTCGAGCCGCTCTTCGAGGAGCTCGCGCAGTGCCACGGTGATCTCCGCCCCGCCGCGCATGATGTCCTCGACCGGTGAGGAGAACCAACGGTCGATCGACCGCTGCAGCAGGTTGGTCGCGATCAAAAAGATGAACAGCACCGGCACGAAGGTGAGGACGACGTAGGTCACGACCAGCTTGGTGCGGAACCGACTGCCGAGGATCCCGCTGCGGCGCTCGACTGCGAGCCGGACCAGGCTGCGCACGAGGATGAAGGACAGCACCAGGATCAGCGAGATGTCGAGGTACCAGAGGACGAACAGCAGCAGTCGGTTGGTGAGCTCCTCGGGACCGGCCGACTGGGTCCGCTGGAGCAGGTAGAAGGCGCCGAGGGAGAGCAGCATCAGCACGGCGAAGGCAGCGACCAGGAATCGGTTCTGACGCCGGTAGCGATGCCAGGCTCGCCCCCACTCAGCCATCGCGTCCTGTCCCCGCCTCCTGGGCTTGGGGCGCCGGCGCCGGCGCCTGCTCGGCCCACTCGGTGCCCTCCGTCTTCGGGAAGACGAGCCACACCGTCGAGGTCGAGAACACCGCGCGCGCGCGCACCGTCAGGGTCGCGGGATCCCGGTCTTCCGGCAAGACGACGCGAATCTCCGGCGGCCGCGCCAACCATTCGCGGGCCGCCCGGGAGGACGCCAGGTCGTCGGAGGCGACGATCGCGCCGTCGAGCACGGCCTCACAGCGGTAGCGCCCCGTGACCGGGTCGAAGACCGCCCGCGTCACCAGGTCGCCGCGCCACAGCCGGCGATCCCACCACGCCTTGCGGCGCGCCCTGAGGCGGATCGCGTACTCCACCGTCACCGGGAGACGGGCCTCGCGGTCGACGACGAGCCAGTCCGGCAGCGGGTCCTCGAGCTGAGCACGGATGGTCAAGGCGTGCGCCTCGATGCGCGCCTCGACGGTGATCGACGCAGCGGTCGGGGTGTCGCCGGCCGGGGCGGGCGCTGCGGGCTGGGCCGCCGCGGCGACCAGCAGGAGCAGGAGAGCGGCGAGCATGCGAGCCCATTGTAGTCCGACGTCGAGGGGACTGGTGGTAGAGTTGCTCCTTTCAGAGCCCCGTCGCAGCCGGCACGAGGAGAGGCCACTCATGCACGACGGCATTCCGGGATGGACGCCGGACCTCGAGCGCTCGTTCAAGGAAGTGGTGTTCCGGTTCTTGGAGGAGATCCAGTGCACCAAGGCCGCGCTGTATCTCCAGGCCGACGACGGCGTGTACGTGCTGGTCACGCAGTACGGTTTCGGACGCCGTGACCAGCTCGCCGCCGAGCACCGCCCCCAGGACCCGCTGGTCGCCAAGGCGCGCGAGCTGCGCAACCGCCCCTGGGCGGCCAACCACCCAAACGACTTCCCCGGGGTCGCCCGCTATCTCGAGGCGGCCGGCACGGCGCGGATGCTCCTGGTGCCCTTGTACTCCGACTCCAGGGTGGCCGGTTTCGTCGACGCTCGGGACAAGGGACGCAAGGCGCTCTTCGACGGCGCGGACCTCGAGCGGGCTGCGGCCATCGCCAGCACTCTGCTGAACCTGCTCGGCGGCGCTGGGATGTGCTCCGGGCCCGCCGCCGAGCCTGGGGCGAGCTCGCCGGCCGCGCAGCCGGAGTCCGGCCCGCTCGCCATCCCCGTAGCCGAGCCGACATCCTCGTCGGAACGGCGAGCCGGCTCGAGCAGCCCGATCGACCGAGACGGCCTCGCGGCCCTCCTGGAGACCGCTCGCGAGGAGCTGGGCGGCGCCGAGGTGGTCGGCGCGGCGGTGTCGGTAGTGCAGCTCGACGACGCTGCGACGGTGGTCATGGCGCGCGACCTGGGCGGCGGGATCGACACGGAGGCGGTGCTCAGGCATCAACGCGAGACCCTCGCACGGGCCGGGATCCCGGCCCCCGCCGGCGAGCGATGGCGGCTCGAGCTGCGGCGGGTCGGCGGTGCACCCGGCGAGCACGCCCTGCTCATCGCCAGCGACCTGTTGCAGCGCGGCGCCCAGTGGTCACTGGTGGCGTCGGTGGTCGGGGCGTTGGGCACGCCGGCGGCGGCTCTGGCCCTCGAGAGACTGCGCCGGATTGCTGCTGCGAGTGCCGCAGCGGTGCGATCACGGGCGCAGCGCTTTGCCCTGGCGGGGCGCCTCCTGGAGCCGTCAGGGCGTCGGTATGCCGCCCTCGTGGCCCACTCCAGGCAGGTGTCGCGGCTCGCCTGGACGATGTCCCGGCTGTTGTCCCTGTCGCCCGCCGCGGTCGAGGACGCGGCCCTCGCCGGCCTGCTGCACGACCTCGGTATGCGCGAGCTCAGCTACGACCGCCTGTACCGGATGCGCTCACCGAACGCCGAGGATCGTCGGACCTACCAGCAGCACGTGCTGGTGGGCGAAAGCCTGGTCGACGGCGCCGGCTTGGCCGCGGTGGCGGCCGCGGTGCGCCATCACCACGAGCGCTGGGACGGCGGTGGCTACCCCGATCACCTGGCCGGCGCGGCGATCCCGCTGCTCGCCCGGATCGTCCACCTCGCCGAGGTGTACGACGTGCTGACCTCTGCCGACAGCTACAGCCCCGCCGTGACCCCGGACCGGGCGCTGGCGATCATCCGGTCGGCGGCGGGCC
>CAZKKP010000219.1:0-6757 GCA_964553295.1 uncultured Thermoanaerobaculia bacterium
GTGGCGCGCCGAGCACGCCGCCGCACTGCAGGCGCTGATCGTCGCCGAAGGCAACGCCGAGCTGTCCCTGCGCCGCCTCGCCCGGCTGGCCGGCGTCGACCGCCTCGACGCGCTCGCCCCTCTCGGCCCGGTCCCGCCCCCTCCCGGCGACGATCGGATGCTGGTCGCAGAGGCCCTCGAGCGGCGGCTCGAGATGCGTGCCCTCGGGCGCCAGCTCGAGGCCGCCGGGCTCTACGTCAGGATCGAGAAGGGCGCCTGGCTGCCCGAGGTCGAGGCCCACGGCCAGTACTTCCAGCAGAAGGCCGAGTTTCCGTCACCCGACTGGACCTCGATCGCCGTCACCGCCAAGGTGCCGATCTACGACGGCGGCCTCACCGCCGCCCGGGTCGCCGAGGCCAGGGAGGACCTGCGCCAGGTCGAGCTGCTCGGCCGCACGCTCGCCAATGGCATCGCCGACCAGGTCGAGGCCGCCGCGATCCGCCACCGCGCCGCGGCGGCCGCTTACCGGGCCGCCCGCGACCGGCTCGAGGCGGCCCGCGAGGCTCACCGCCAGGTGGCGGCGGCGTACCGGGTCGGCGAGGCCTCGGCCACCGACCTGCTGACCACCACCAGCGACCTCACCGACGCCGAGACCGGCACCATCGTCGCCCGCGCCCAGCGCGAGCTCCAGGCCATCGCCCTGCGCCACGCGGTCGGACTGACAGCGCTGCCCGACCTCGACCCGATGGCCGTCATCGACACCCCCTCTCAGGAGTGACACCGTGAACACCCTCGTCCGCACCACCTGCTCGCTTCTCGCTCTCGCCGTCGCCGCCTGCCATCCCGGTGGCGGCACCGATCCCGCCGCCGCCCGGGCCGAGGTCGAGGCCAACCTCGCTCCCCGGCAGGTCGAGCTGGTCCGCCCCGAGGTCCGCGACGAGCACCGCCGGGTCACTCTGGTCGGCACGGTGCGGGCTGACGACACCGTCATGGTCGCCACCGAGGTGGCGGGTAAGGTCGAGCGGGTGATGGTCAGGGTGGGTGACCGTGTCTCCGCCGGCGCCCCCCTAGTGGAGATGGACGGCACGACCTTCCGACTGCGGCGCGACCAGGCCGCCGCCGAGCTCGCCGCCACCCGCGCCGAGCTCGCCCTGGCCACGCGCGAGCTGGAACGCAAGGTCGACCTGCTGTCCGACCGGACCATCCCGCAGGCCGCCTTCGACCAGGCCCAGGCGGCGCACGACCTCGCCGCGGCCCGGGTCGCCGCCGCCGAGGCGACCCTCGGCCTGGCCGAGAGAGAGCTCGAGCACTCGGTGGTCCGCGCTCCCGAGGCCGGGGCCATCGCCGCTCGACAGGTCGTGGCCGGCCAGTGGGCGGATGTCGGCACCGGGCTGGTCGAAATTGCCCTGGGCAGCCGCGTCAAGGTCGCCGCCAGCGTCCCCTCCCAGTGGGTGCCCTACCTCGCAGGGCTCGAGAGCTTCGACTTCACCGTCCGGCCCGGCGAGGCGCCGCGCTCTGCCAGGCTGTACTCCATGGCGCCGGTGGTCAGCGAGGCCAGCCGCTCCTTCGAGATCGTCGGCACGGCGCCGGCGGACGGCCTCAAACCGGGCCTGTTCGCCACCGTCGAGCTGACCTCGCCCGAGCCGGTGCGCTCGCTGTGGCTGCCGGCGACCGCCGTCGTCGCCTCGGACACGCCGCGGTTGCTCGAGGCGGTGGACGGCCGGGTCGAGGTGCTCAGGGTGCAGACCGGCCGTCGCGACGACGGCATGGTCGAGATCGTCTCCGGCCTCCAGGAGGGCCGGCCGGTGATCCGCGAAGTCGCCGGTCTGAGCCGTGGCCTGCCGGTGACGGTGGTCGGCCGGGAGTGAGCCGATGAACCTCTACGAGATCGCGATCCGACGGCCGGTCTTCGTCCTGATGGTGATGCTGGCGCTGGTGGTGTTCGGGGTGCTCGGCTACCAGAGCCTGCCGATCAACCTGCTGCCCTCGATCGACATCCCGGTGGTCACGGTGACGACCTTCCTGCCCGGCGCCTCGCCCGAGGTCATGGAGTCGGACGTCACCGACGCCATCGAGTCGGCGGTCGGCACCATCGAGGGCATCGACCAGCTGACCTCGTACTCCGGCCAGGGCGTGTCCCAGGTGACGATCACCTTCTCGCTGGAGCGCGACATCGACATCGCCGCCCAGGACGTGCGCGACAAGGTCTCCGGCGCGGTCGGTCAGCTGCCCACCGACGCCGAGCAGCCGGTGGTACAGAAGTTCGACGTCAACTCCCAGCCGCTGCTGTGGATCGGCCTGTCGGGGCTGGACGCACGGACCCTCGGGGACTACGCCGAGAAGGTCATCAAGCCGAGGCTGCAGTCGGTGCCCGGGGTGGGCAACCTGCAGCTGCCCGGCCTCAGGGAGCGGATGATCCGGATCTGGGTCGACCGCGACCGTCTCGCCGGGTTCGGGCTCACCGTCGACGACGTGATCAGAGCGGTGGGACGCGAGAACCTCGAGCTGCCCGGCGGCTTCATCGAGGGCGAGCAGACCGAGCTGGCGGTCCGCAACCTCGGGCTGTTCGAGTCCGCTGAGGAGTTCGAGGGGATGATCCTCGGCACCGTCGAGGGTCGACCGGTCCGACTCGGCGACGTCGGCTACGCCGCCGACGCCATGGCCGACGAGCGCACCCTCGGCCGCTTCAGCCTGACGCCGGCCATCGGCATCGGCGTCGCACCCCGCTCCGGCGCCAACCTGGTCGACGTCAACAGCGCGGCGCTGGCACGCATGGCGGAGCTCTCGGCTGACTTCCCCGAGGGCATGACCTGGGCGGTCGCCTTCAACGGCGCCGAGTTCGTCGAGAAGTCGATCGCCAACGTCCAGTTCGACATCGTCTACGGCGCCATCCTGGCGATCCTGGTGGTCTTCGTCTTCCTCAGGTCATGGCGCTCGACGCTGATCGTGTCCCTCGCCATCCCGACCTCGCTCATCACCACCTTCGGCTTCATGCGGGCCCTCGGCTTCTCTCTCAACAACATGACGACCCTGGCCCTGGCGCTCTCGGTGGGCGTCGTCATCGACGACGCGATCATCGTGCTCGAGAACATCTTCCGCCACCAGGAGAAGGGCGAGGACCCGTTCACCGCGGCCCGCCGCGGCACCCGCGAGATCGCGCTGGCCGCCATGGCCGCGACCTCCTCGATCGCCGCCGTGTTCCTGCCGGTCGCCTACATGAAGGGCATGATCGGCCAGTTCCTCTTCGAGTTCGGCGTGTCGGTGGCGGTCGCGATCCTGGTGTCGCTGTTCGTCGCCCTGACCCTGACGCCGATGCTGTGCTCACGTTTGCTCCGCCTCCGACCCAAGCACGGCCGGCTGTACGAGCTGCTCGAGGACAGCTTCCGCCGGCTCGAACGAAGCTACGCCGTCGCCCTCGACGTCGTGCTGCGGCACAAGGCGGTCACTCTCGTCCTCACCACCGTGGTGCTCGCCGGGGTGGTGGTCGCGCTGGTGCCGCTGATCGGCGCCGAGTTCGCACCGCCGGAGGACATGTCGGCGTTCATGATCTCGGTCCAGGCGCCGGTCGGCACCTCGATGCCGGCGATGGACCGCAAGCTCCAGGAAGTCGAACGGGTCGTGCTGTCCCAGCCCGAGGTCCGCTCGACGTTCTCCGGGGTCGACATCTTCGAGCGCGGCCAGGTCAACGAGGGGGTCATCTTCTGCCAGCTCGTCAAGCCGAAGGAGCGCCAGGCCAGCCAGCAGGAAATCGTGCAGCGGCTGCGCCAGGAGTTCGCCGGGGTCGAGGGCGCCCAGGCCTTCGTCATCGAGTTCAGCTTCTACGCCGTATCCTCCGAGGGCGCCGACTGGGCCATCGCCTACTCGATCCGCGGCCCCGAGCTCGACGAGCTGGAGCGGATCGGCCGCCGCCTGGTCGAGCGCCTGTCCGAGACTCCCGGCTTCGTCGACGTCGACACGAACCTCGACCTCGAGCAGCCCCAGGTCCACGTTCGGGTCGACCGCGAGCGGGCCCACGACCTCGGCCTCGACGCGGCGACCGTGTTCGACACCGTCTACTCGATGATCGCCGGCCGCGAGGTCGGTTCCTACACCTCCGAGGGCAAGCGCTACGATGTCCGCGTCAAGGTGCTGTCGGAGCAGGCGCGGACCCCCGAGGACATCGGCGCCCTGATGGTCCGCAGCGCCTCCGGCGAGCTGGTCCGGCTCGACGCCGTGGTCGACATCTCCCACGGCGTCGGCCCGATCAACATCAACCGCACCGACCGCCAGCGCAGCCTGCTGCTCACCTCCAACCTCGACGGCCTGACCCAGAACCGGGCGCTCCGCACGGTCGACGCCATCCTCGCCGAGGAGCTGCCCGCGGGCTACGTCGCACGCCGTTCGGGTCAGGCCGAGGAGTTCGCCAAGACCGGCGAGGCGATGCTCTTCGCCCTCGGCCTCGCGGTGCTCATCGTGTTCATGCTGCTGGCCAGCCAGTTCGACTCGATGCTCCACCCGTTCACCATCATGTTCGCGCTGCCGCCGGCGATGGTCGGCGCCCTGCTCGCCCTGTGGATCACCGGCAACACGATCAACATCATGTCGGTGATCGGCATCATCCTGCTGTTCGGCCTGGTGACCAAGAACTCGATCCTGCTCGTCGACCTGACCATCCAGCGCCAGGAGACGGGCCTCGACCGCGAGGCGGCGCTGCGCGAGGCCTGCCCGATCCGGCTGCGGCCGATTCTCATGACCGCGGTGTCGATGGTCTTCGGCGTCCTGCCGGTGGCGCTGGCCCTCGGCGAGGGCGGCGAGGCGCGCGCCCCCATGGCCATCGCCACCGCCGGTGGCATGACGACCTCCACCCTGCTCACCCTGTTCGTCGTGCCCTGCGTCTACGCCTACGTCGACCGGCTGTCGACGTGGATCCGCGGCGGCAAGGGCAAGCACGGCCGCCTCGAGACCCTCGGGACGGACGACGACATCCCCGTCACCGGGTGAGATCCGACGGGCGCACGAGTTCGACGCCCCTGGAGGCGAGGCCGGGGATCTCGCGGCCGAGCACCTCGACGGTCACCGGGACCAGGTGCCCGATGGCGATCGCCTCACCCTCGCTCCGGGCGCGGTAGACCGCTTCCTCGAGCTGGGCGCGGATCGCCGAGCGAGTGCGCGCGTTGTCGAGGAAGACGTGCCGCCGTCCCGTCGGCACACCCTGGGCTCGGGCCGCATTCTCGGCGACGGTCCGGTTCGTGGTTCGGGAGTCGATGAAGCGCATGTCCCGCGCCTTGAGCTCCTGCATCACCCAGGTCATGGTGCGGAGATCGGCGGTCGCCCGCGAGCCCATGTGGTTGTTCACCCCGACCACATGGGGCACGCTGTTCAGGGCGGCGTGCACCGTGGTCCGCAGCTCGACCTCGCTCATCCCGACCATCACCGCCCCGGCGCCGGGGGAGGTCGAGGCGCCGGGGCCCGCCTCCATCGGCAGGTGGAGCCAGACCTCGTGACCGGCCCTGAAGAGCGCCATCGCAGTCTCGGCGGAGTGGGGCAGGAACGGCAGCACGGCGACCGCGATTGCCGGGTCGAGCTCGGTCACCGCCGGCACCAGCTCGAGGCTCTGACCGCCGTCGTCGAGCAGGATGGAGAGCTTGCCGCGGGCGTCGGGCGGCAGGGTGGGTCGCGGCGTCGGAGACGGGACCGGGGTGGCGGTCGCAGCTTCGACAGGAACCGGCGTCGCCGGCGTCAGCACGTGGAGGCGCACGTCGAAGGTCTCGGGACCGAGCACCACCCGGAGCCGCCGTCCGCCGTCCGCGCCGGTCTCGACCACCGTGGCTTCGGCCGGGATCGTGCCGGCAGCGGCCGCGATATCCCCCGCCAGTGACTCGGCGGCCTGAACCGACGGCAGCTCCACCGTCCAGGTTCGGACGAACACCCCGTCGATCTTGCGAATCGGGTCGTCCGCCAGCACCCGCACCGCCCCGCGGCGTGCCGCGAGCTCGCCAAGGCGAGCGGCGAAGGCATCGGTCGTCGGCGGCTGAGGTCCGCGGCCCGAGGGCCCGGCGACCGACCACCAGAGGGCGGCCACGACGCCCACCAGGAGGATGCCGAGGAGCACTGCGGTCCACGGAGCACGAAGACCCGTGAGGCGCCGGGCTCGCTGGCGGACCATCTGATCCCCCCGCCTCAGGCCGCGACGTCGAGGGCTTCGCCTTCGACCAGCTCGAGGGCCCGCTCGAGCACCGGGTCCTGGTCGCCGTCGCCACGCTCGCTCCCTGGTTCCTCGACCACGACGTCGGGCGCCAGGCCCTGCCCATACAGCGGCTCTCCGTCGGCCCGCAGCCAGCGCCCCACCGGTAGCCAGAGCGTAATGTCACCGTCGTCGACGAGCTGCATGTGGGCGGCGTTGCCGGCCGTCGCCTGCCCTACCAGGGTTGCCCCGGCCCGCTGCAGGGCGCCGGCCAGGACCTCGGCGACGCCCTCGGTGGCGCCGTCGACCAGCACGGTCGGCAGGCGCGCCGCGGCCACCTCCGGGCTCGCGTCGAAGCGCTTCGCCCCGGCCTGCCGGCCGCGCCAGCTGCCGAGCTCGCCGGAGGCGACGAACAGGTCGGCGACCGCGATCGCCTCCTCCTCGCGCCCCCAGGCAAGCGGCCGGAGGTCGAGAATCAGCGCGCCCTCGAGAGTGCGAAGCACCTCGGCGAGGCGCCCGGCAGCGCCTCCGGCAAGCGCGTGCAAGCGGATGACCTGCGCCTCCTCCCGCGGCTCGACCTCGAACTCTCGCAGCGTCCAGTCGCCGGGTGAGAGG
>CAZKKP010000220.1:0-6688 GCA_964553295.1 uncultured Thermoanaerobaculia bacterium
ACGGTCTGGCCGATGTCCGGGGTGCTGTCGTTGGCCACCAGGGACAGGTTCAACGAGCCGTCGGCGACGGTGATCGGGTCCGAAACCTTGTCGGAGACGTCGGAGGGGGTCACGGCGCTGTTGGTCAGCCGCAGGCGGAAGCGGTAGCTCCCCGGCTCGAGGGTCTCCCCGGGCAGCACGCACTGGGCGCCGCCGCACCACGACAGAGGCTCGACGACCGCGGCGCCTTCGGAGTCCAGGACGTCCCAGTCGTGGCTCAAGACGGCGCCCGCGCCGGAGCTCGAGGTACTGGTCAGGGTGATCGCCTGGGTGTTGAGCGGGCTGCTCGGCGACACGGTGAAGCTCGCCGAAACCGAGCTGACCTCGAGCACCACGGTGTCGGTGTCGTGCTCGTAGCGGCCGTCGCCGTCGGGGTCGGCGCCGCCGGACGCGGCGTGGGCGTAGTGCACCCGAAGCTGGTGGCGCCAGCTGCCGCTCGCCGAAAGGGTGATGCTCACCGCGCCGCTACCTGTCGGGGTCACCGGAACAGGGCCCTGAGGCCCGTGCAACGTCCACTCGTAGGCGCTCCCGGCGCCGGGGTCGGGCTGTGGCGCCCCCTGGGCGATCGGCGTGAGAGTCACCGTGTCGCCGGTGATCGGCAGCGCCGGGCTCGTCATCACGGTCGTCGTCGGCGCCCGGTCGACCCCGATCTGAGCGCTCGCGAGCTGCAGGGCGGGACACGATGTGCCGGCCGCGCCGCAGGGGAAGCTGGCGCTGTCCACCGCGACGTGGGCCCAGTAGGTTGTCGTCAGGCCGGGGTCGAGGGGGATCGTGAAAGCGAGGGTGCTGTTCCCCTGAGTGGCCGTCGCCATGGCGGTGCTGCCGGCGATCGCCGCCGCGGTCGGGCTCGGGCCCTCGGTGACCCAGATCGCCCGCCGCTGAACAGAGCCCACGGAGGCGTCGGCGACCGTGGTCGTCGTGCCCGGGAAGACCGTCGGCGGCGACAGCGTCAGCGCTGCGATCGGCGGGGTCGGACCGGCGCACTCGGAGGTGTCGACGACCTGCGCAACCTGGTACCTCGCCATGTACAGGGCGTCGGCCGAGGGGTGGAAGGCTGCGTCGTACTCCTTGCGGCATTCCCAGTTGTTCCAGCTGTTGGCGGGGTCCCAGAAGCCCGGGTCCAGGGGTCCGATCCAGCCGTCCGGACTGCCCTGGGTGACGCCGGCGATGTCGTAGATCTCGGGCGCCCGGGTCGAGCCGATGTAGGCGCCGTAAACCAGGGGCCACTGGATGGCCACGGTCCGGATGTAGGGCATCGCCAGCCCCGGCGGCCCCATGCGGGTGACCAGACGGGGCGAGGTCACCGTCGCCGCGGGGTCGACGAGGCCGCCGAAGTCGTACAGCTCGAGCCAGCCGGCCCACGTGCCGGTGCCTCCGGCGACCACCAGACCCATCGTCCGATCCAGGTCGAAACCCTTGGTACGCTGCTGCTTGGCCCGGAAGGGCGCGGTCCCGACGTGGCTCAGGGAGGTGGCGCCGCCCGAGCCCTGGATCTGGACGATGAACACGGCGCCGCTCTGGTCGCTGACGTACAGGTGCGAGGCGCCGACCTTGAAGCCGCCGAGCACCCGGGTCTGCGACACCCCGGGCACGGTGAAGCAGCCGAGGTGCTGCAGGCTCACCTGGCCGCTGTTGGTCACCTCGAACAACGAGGCGCCGCCGCAGGCGCCGGAGAGGTCGTTGGCGAGCACGTAGTGCCGGCCGTTGTGCGCGAAGACCATGCCGCCGACCACCGACGAGGCGACCGGGAAGTACGTCCGAGCTCCCCAGCTCGGCTGCGCCGGGCTCGTACCGAGGTCGAAAACGACGATGCCCATCTTGTAGTTGGCGATGCCGAAGCGACAGTCGTCGCAGACCTCGAAGGACATCAGGTCGTAGTCGGAGTCACCCAGGTTCCCGGGGCTGTAGCCGCTCCTGCCGAGCAGTGTCGGCGCCGGCGGGTTGACGGCGTTGTACAGCTCCATCTCGTTGCCCGTGCTCATGAAGAGAAAGCTCTTGCCGTGCCACTGGATGACCACCGACTCGAAGGACTTCGAGTTGGCTTCCGGCGGCGGTGGCGCGCCGACACAGTTGTAGGTCTTCAAGGTGGTCACGAAGTCGAGACACTGGGCCCCGGCCGGGGCTGCCCCCACCGCGTGCGCCACCACCAGAATCAGCGCCGTCCGAAACCGCATCGAGGCAGCAACAGCCATACACTCCCTCCACCCGGTCACGGCACCCTCAGGGACCTTCATCTGCCGCCCGAGAGCAGTCATATGCCACAAGATTACCAATAACTTAGAAGACGACCTCCGGCTGTGACCAGAATCACGACCGGAGGCCGCGGCAGGACCCTGAGATGTCTGCGCGTCAGGACAGGCGCCGCAGGAGGAGCATCCCCGCCCCGAGCAGCAGACCGGCGAAAAGTGCCAGGCCCAGCGGGCCGGCGGTCGGGATGGCTTCCTCGACCTGCTCGAGCACATTCACGATGGCGCTGGCCTGGGCGCTGGCCACGTCGGTCGGGCCGGTGTTGTAGCCGGTCCACGTGGCGGTGTTGGTGGTGTCCACGGTGATCACCGCCGAGGCGGTCACTCCTGCCGTTACGGTGTCGACGCTCGCGCCGGGCGCCAAAGCGTAGTTGAAGCCCGTGAAGATGTTCCCGAGCTCGCTGTCGTCCAGGTCGTGGAGATTGAGGGTCACGTCACCGGTGTTGGTGACGGTGTAGCAATAGTAGACCTCGGTCCCGGCGGGCACGGTGATCTCGTCGGTGGCGGCACAGGTCGCGGGGTTCGTGCCCACGGTCTTGACGATCTCGATGGCCGGCGTCGAAGGCTGCTCGGCGAAAATCCACGTCGCGCCGGAGAAGACCTCGGAGCTCGTCCACGGGTTGCTGAAGGGCGTCAGGTAGGCGCCGGCCACCAGGTCGTACGGGTAGACGACGCCTGGCTCGTCGGTCACCAGGTAGGCAACGCGACTGTCGCTGATGGCGAGGCCGTCGATGTCGGTCTCACCCACCGGGTAATCGGCGATCTTGGTCGCGGTGCCATTCAGGTTGATACGGAACAACCCGCTCCCGAACGGAGTGGTGTCGTCGTTAGTGCCGTACAGCTCTCCGGTGGTCGGGTCCGCGGCGAGGCCCCCGAAATCGAAGTCCGCGTCGACGTAGTCGATGTGCACGGTCGCCACCAGGGTTCCTGGGTCGATGATCCACACGGCCTCGTTGGCGATGTTCTTGGTACCGTACAGAGTGCCACCGTAGAATGCGAGAGAGACCATGGACTGCGTGGCCCCGGCCCCGTCGACGATCGTCCCGATCAGGCTGACGGCGCCCCCGACGGGCCACACATACAGAGTGGACCCGCTGTTGAAGAACACCCGGTCGTTGGCCTCGTCGTACGCCGCGCCCCACACCTCGTAGCCGACGAATGCCTGAATAGCGTTGGCCGTTGCCGGGTCGACCTGGTAGGCCGGGACCGTCACGTCATCGACACCCATGAAGAGCGGGTGGGTCACCTGAGCGGCGCCACGCCCTCGCGGCAGGGTGGTCAGCGGCGGCGGGATCACCTGCCCCTGCTCGGATGACACGGCCGCGGCCTGCTCACGGGCTGTCTCGTCGTCGGCCACCGCGACCGACGGGCCGCCCAGACTGACCACCAGGCAGACACTCACCATAACTAGGTGCTGACGCAACTTAAGAACTCGCATGACTCGTCCCCTTTCGTCTCGTGGCGAGAAGGGTAGCGGCGCGGTCGGCGGAGTTCAAGGGTCCGCCGGTTGAGGAGCGGTCCGACGAGGGAGGCGTGTGAGTAAGGGGAGCGTCTCAAGACTGGAGGGACAGCTCGGCCGCGACCCCGGCGAAGAACTCGTCGAGATCCGCCTCGGCGAGGTAGCGGAACGGCCCCGGCGCGAGCTCGGCCGGCCCGCGGTTGACCGCGGCCACGGCGCCGCCGGCCAGTGCCGGCAGAAAGGCCACCGGGTACACCGAGAGCGACGAGCCGAGCACCAGCAGCAGCTCGGAGGCCGCGACCAGCGCCGCCGCCTCCTCCATGCCCCGGACCTCCTCGCCGAACAGCACCACGTCGGGCTTGACCACGCCGCCGCAGGCGCAGCGCGGCACCTCGTGCTCGCGGATGAGGCCGGCGAGCGCGTCGGTGGCGAAGCCCTTTCGGCAGCCCAGGCAGTGGCCCGCGCCGAAGTCGCCGTGGACCGCGATCACGCGGCGGGAGCCCGCCCGCTGATGGAGCGCGTCGACATTCTGGGTGATCACCGCCTCGAGCCGCCCCTGTGCCTCCAGCCGCGCCAGGAAGCGGTGGGTCGCGGTCGGCTCGACCGTGGCGCAGATCCCGAGCACCTCCCGGGCGAAGCGGAAGAACGGCCGCGGGTCCTTCATGAAGCCGGCGATCTCGAAGGTCGCCTCGAGGTCGTATCGACCGCTTGCGTAGATTCCCTGCGGCCCGCGGAAATCCGGCACCCCGGCCGCGGTCGAGATCCCGGCGCCGGTGAGCGCCACCGTCCGCCGCGACTCCCGCAGCAGCCGCGCACAGTCACCAGGCGCCAGACGCTCGAGCTTCATCCCGCTCCCCCGCCCCAGCTTACCAGCCCGGTCGCCTCACCAGGGCGCCGTCGGGGCTGACGAGGTATCTCGCCCAACACTGCGAAGGTGCTCGATGTCAGCGAGGTCCACGATCCGTCGCGACAGCGCGGCTGGAGAAGCCCGTACCGCAATGGCGCCGGGCAACCAACCGCGGTCCGCCAGCGCCAGAGAACAGCTGCAACACGGGGCGCCCGGTCTCACTCCCGCCGGTAGCGCTCCGCCTCGTCCGGCCGGCCCCATGCCTCGTAGAGCCCCACCAGAGCGCCGGCTGTGGCGGCGGCCCGCTGGCTGTCCTCGCCGTCGGCGGCGACTGCCGAAACGTGCGCCGCCAGCAGCAACGGCTCGGCGTCGCGATAGCGCTGCCGGGTGACCAGAAGCCCGCCCAGCGTCTGTCGATAGCCCGCCAGCCCCGGGCTGTCCGGGGCGAAAGCCCGCTCTGCGATGGCGAGGGCCGTCCGCAACTCCGCTTCAGCCTGGTCGAGCTTGCCCCGGAGCTGCAGCACGTAGCCCAGACTCCAGTGGGCGGAGGCCACGTCCGCGTGGTCGGGGCCGTAGGCCCGCTCCATCCTGGCGACCGCGTCACGCAGCGTCGCCTCGGCGCCATCGAGGTCCCCTGCCCTGCTCAGCACCATCCCCCGGTTGTTGAGGGTGCGCGCGACCTCCGGGCTGTCGTCGCCGAGGCCCTCCCGGCGGATCGTGATCACCTCCCCGAGCAGCTCGAGCGTGCGATCGACGTTACCGAGCCGGTAGTGGACGTTGCCGAGGTTCTCGAGCGCCCTGGCGAGCTCCGGGTGCTGCTCCCCGCCGAGCCGGCGATTGAGCTCGACGGCCTCCTCGAGGATCGGTTGCGCCTCCTCGAGCCGGCCCTGGAGCATGACGAAGATGCCGAGGTTGTTGAGCGCCGAGGCGGTCTCCATGGTGTCGACGTCGCTCACCCCTCGCCGGATCGCGATCTCCCTGCGCGCCAGCTCCTCGGCGAGGGCATAGTCCTGGTGCGCGATCTGCGCGAGGACCGACTTCGTCTGGTAGCAGGAGGCGACCTGGAGGGACTGCTCGCCGTGCAGCGCAAGGCTCATCGCCAGCGCCTCCTCCGTCGCCCGTTCAGCCTCCTCGTACTGGCCGGCGTCGGTCAGCAGCCGGCCGAGGAAGTCGAGGGTCACCCCAACCTCCGGGCTCGGGTCGCCGAACACCCGGCGGCGGAGCTCGAGCAGCTCGTGCGACCGTTCGACGGCATCGTCGAATCGCGAGTCCCGCCAGGCGAGCTGGGACAGGGCCGCCAGCGTCTCGATGGTCGCCGGGTCGTCCCGCCCGAGCAGCAGGGTGCGCGTCTCGGCCGCCGCCTCGAGCAGCGGTCTGCCGCGGTCGTAGCGCCCGAGGTTGTTGAAGGCGTTGCCGATGGTGTGGCGGACCTCGGCCTCGACCAGCGGCTGCTCCGCGAAGGACGCGGCGATCTTCTCCGTCGCCCGGTCGAGCGCTTCGACGACGGAAACGTCGTAGCCTGCCCCCCACGGGTTGGCTGCGCTCAGAGTCTCGCGCATGAACTGGTTGACGGCCCGCGCCTTGGCCGCCTCGGCCTCGGCGCGATCGCGCTGGCTCGCGATGGCGCGGGCCTGCACGGTCGCGGTGACCGCGAAGACGCCGATCAGCGCCAACACGGTCGCCGCGAACCCTGCCGCCAGCCGGTTTCGCTGCACCATCTTGCGCAGCTGGTAGGCGGCGCTCGGCGGCCTGGCCTGGATCGGCTGCGAGTCCACATAGCGCTCGAGGTCCTCGGCCAGGGCGGCAGCGCTGCCGTAGCGCCGGTCGGCCTCCTTCTCCAGGGCCTTGCCGACGATCGTCTCGAGGTCGCCGTCGAGCTTACGCGGGCCGCCCCAGCCCTGGCGCATCGACTGCGGCCGCTCCTCGCAGATGACCCGCACTGCCTCGGCCAACGCCCGCCGCGCCACGTCGTAAGGGCGGCGGCCCGTGAGCAGCTCGTACAGGATCACGCCGAGGGCGTAGACGTCGGTGCGAAGGTCGATCGCGGCGACGTCGCCGCGTGCCTGCTCCGGGCTCATGTACTGCAACGTGCCCTTG
>CAZKKP010000221.1:0-6657 GCA_964553295.1 uncultured Thermoanaerobaculia bacterium
GTCGAGACGTGCAGGGTCTCGTAGCCCTGAGCTTCGAGGAATGCCACCAGCTCGTCACGGGCGGAGGCCTCGGTGACGAAGTCGACGTCCTGGACGGGGGTGGTCGCGCTCTCCGTCGAAGTGGGTTGCACGGCCGTCTTGACTGGTTCGCCGTGCCCGAGGTGCCGGCCGACCAGACGTGGCAGCTCCAGCCGGCCGCCGGTATGCTGCACGGTGAGCCCGTCGGGGTAGAGGATCCGGCAGCCGACCGCCCCGATCCGCGGGTCAAGGGAGAAGGCCCGGTCGATGGCGGCGAGCGCCCCTGGTCGGAGCGCGGCGTCCTGGTTGAGCAGCAGCGTCCAGCGGTCGTCGGGCTTGCGCGACAGCACCTGTTCGAGGCCTCGATTGGCGCCCGCGACGAAACCGAGGTTCTGGTTCTGGACCATGACCTGCCCGTCCTCGTCGCTCGAACCGCGGCCCGTGAGCAGCTCGAGCGCGAGGTGAACGGTGCCGTCGCAGCTGGCGTTGTCAACCACCAGGACCGTAGGCCGGGGTTGCTGGGCGAGGGTGGAGCGCAGGGCGTCGGCGATGTATGCCTCGCCGTTCCAGGCCACCACTACCACCGAGATCCCGGTCACGGCTGCGACCCGCCGGAATCCTCTGGCGGCGCGCCGGCGAGCATGGTGTGCTCGGCCTGGAGGTCGCGGATCAGGTCGGCGAGCTTCTCGATCGACTCCGCCGCGGCCCCCGAGCTCTTGAGCAGCTGTTCGACGTACCGGTAGAGGTCGTCATAGCCTTCCTGGAGGCTCGCCATGTGGCGGGAGGCGTTGATGCTCAATGTCTCGAGGTCTCGCCGCAGCGTCTCGCCATGGTCGGGTGATTCGGTATCATCGGCGAGCTGCGGGGGCACAGCGGCTGGGGCATGGGGCCGCGGTGCACCTGAAGTCTCGGCGAGCCCACGGAGGCACCTCAGCAGGCACTCGTCGACCTCCCGTTGGTGGAGGGCCCGATGACGGGTCAGCCGGGAGGTGAGGCGGCGCAGCAGCACTGCGACGCCACCGAGGGGTGACGGGAGGTGCATGTCCGGCCCCTGGAGCAGCAGCGACTCGGCGTGCTCGAGGTCGGCGAGCAGCCTCTGACGACGTTCCAGGGTCGTCTCGTGGTCCGGATCGGATGAACGGGAGGTCATGCTGCCTCCATGGGGATCTGATGCGTGGGTCCCAAGCCGGCCCGCCACGACCGCCAGTCGCTCGCGGAGGAATTGGGCGCGCACTGCGGGCGAGTGGAGCTCGGCGATGTCCCGGAGGGCCCGCGCTGCCCTCCGTGCGGCCTCCTCGGGCTCGAAGGCGACGCGACGCATCGCCTCAGCGGCAGCCTCCAGGTCGGGCTCTGCCCACACTGCGTCAGGAGGATAGGGTCCGGCGCCCGGCCCGACGAGCGTCCGGTTCCAGGGCACGAGGAAGCTGTTGTGCGGGGTCATGAAGTCGAGGTTGCCAGAGTACCCCGTGGCGATGACCGGGCGGCCCAGGGCCATGGCCTCCCCGAGGGTCAGGCCGAAGCCCTCGGAGCGGTGCAACGACACGTAGCAGTCCGACGCCGCGATGAGCGCCCACTGGTCCCCACGCTCGAGGTACCCGGTCATGACATGGACGTCGGGGTGGATCTCGGCGGCCTCGAGCAGTCGTCCGAGCTGTTCCGGATGGCGATCCTCGTTGATGCACTTGACCACGAGATGGCACCCGCAGGGCGCCGGGAAGGCGCGGGCGAAGGCGGCGATGGCGCCGAGCGGGTTCTTGCGCTCGATCACGCTGTCGAAGTCGAAGCAGAACAGGAAGACGAAGCCAGCGGGCAGGCCGAGCGCGGAGCGTGTCCGGGGCGGCGGCGCCGGTGTTGCGATCGGTAACGGGAAGGGCTGCACGGGCACCATGACCCGGCGCGCGATCGCCCTGGCCGAGAAGCTGCTGTTGGCCCAGATCTCGTCCAGCAGCGAGGCGCTCGCGGCCATACAGTCGGGAAGCTGCTCGAGCTCCCAGGCCCACAGGCCGATGGTGTAGCGGTCGCGGAAGATCTCCTGCCCGAGGTCGGCGATCACCCGGGGGAGCTCGTCCGCGTTCACCCCGACGATGTTGACGTCGTACCGCGGGGCGCCGATCCGCGAGCCCTCGACAGCCACCTCCTGGCGGCTCAGGGTGGTGGTCACGGGTACCAGGACCGAGGGGATCCGGGCCGCGTCCAGGGCCTCGACGAGCAGCCGGGTGTGCTCGCCGGTCCCGCTTTCGGCCCGCAGGTAGCCGATGACGTTGACACCCAGAGTGGGGGCGGGCGCGACCGCGGTCTCCGCCGCCGCCTCGGTCTGCTGTGCGGGTTCCTCGCTGACCGGCTGGTGCGGTCCGGCCACGCCGGGAACCTGGAGGGCGATCCCGCCGAAGTGCTCCGGCGCCAGACCGAGCAGCTCCTCCGGCGGCCGCGTGAACAGCCACTCGACGAAGCGGGCGATGTCGCGGCCTTCCGGCTCCGGGAAGGCCGCCTGTACGTCCGGGCGCAAGCGCCACAGCAGCAGGGCGGCACGGGGCAGTCGACCCCCGGGGTGGAGCTGGGCCCCGTCGAGCCAGCTGCGGTACCCCTGAGGATCCGAGGCGTCGAAAGGATCGCTCCATCGGGATCCCTCGGGATCCTCTTCGAGCAGACCCTTGCGGGTCGCCGGACCGATCTTCGCACCGTCCGAGAAACGACCGTAGCCGTACTCGATTTCCTGGTAGCGGGCATGACCCGCGGCCAGCACCTCGTCCCGATAGCCCTCGAAGAGCGGGCGGATCTCAGGTCTGTCGGCGAGCGTGAGGCGATCCTGGTAGCGGCTGATCTCCTCCAGGTCGTCGAGGCGCATGCCGCTGAAGTGGAAGAACCCCAGGGGGCGGTCGTCGATCGACCAGTCGGATCCGGTGCGGTGCAGCTTCCGGTGGGGCAGGTTCCAGTAAGCGACGTTGAGCCCGGGATCGCGGAGGATGGCGACGCGATCCAGAAAGGTCGGCGCGAACTCCATCCACGACTGGTCCACGAACAGTCCGGCCGGCAGGTCCGAGTAGCAGTGCGCGTGCACGCGGTCCGCCCACCAGTCGAGGAAGCTGGAAGTGCCGTCATCCAGGGCGATGCCGAGGAAACCGAGGTTGTACACGCCGCAGGAGCGGATGCGGATCTCGGACGGCGTGTGGTCGTTGTCCAGGGGCTCGGTGATGTGAGGAGTGAGCACCACCTGGTGATCGGACAGAGCCCGCTCGGCAGCCTCCAGATGCTGGTAGATCCTGATGTCGGGGTCGAAGTAGAAGGCGCGATCGATCCCTTCGGTGTCTCGGAGGTGTTTGAGGAAGAAAGGTTTCACCGCCGTGTTGAGCTCGAGGAGGTTGTACCGGAAGGCCATGCTGCGGAAACGGGGGATTCCCAGGTCCTCGGCGAAGACGACGGTGAACGGGAGGTCCTCGTACCTCACCCGCGGGTCGGGGGTGTCGGCGATGCACAGGAACAGCCGGGCGCCAGGATGGTGCTCCAGGTATGTCCTGGCGAAGACCTCCGCGAGGGCGAGGTAGTTGTTCGCGGCGATGGTGCAGGCAGCGACCGACGTCACCGACTCCTCCCTTCGAGTGCAGCATCATAGCGGTTCGAGGGAGGCACGGGCGCCTGGGCAAGCGATCGAGGTCGATTCTCCGGCGATCGCCGCCCCTGTCGAGCCTCAGAAGTTGCTGTCGTCCTCGGCCACGCCCTCTCGGCGACGCTCGCCGCGCTCGCGCCAGGCGTTGAGGATGAAGTAGAGGCCGCCGAGGACGAGGAGGGCGGGCCACCAGTCGATGAGCCAGCTGAGGTCGATGTCGACGAAGCGGTCGACGAGGAGGATGGCGCCGACCACGAGCAGGAAGACGCCGAAGGCGAGGGAGCCGTCGCGGGGGCGTGGCGGCGGCGTCGGCCGCCGCTCGTCGAGGTTGGCGAGCTGGGCCAGGCGGTAGGCGTCGAACAGGCCGAGGAACCAGATGAACATCGGCGCGAAGACGGACAACGGCAGGGGCAGCAGGTAGATCGAGAGGAAGATGGCGGTGACGAGCATGATCGCCCGCTGGTAGCTCTCGACATAAAGGTGGCCGAGCCCCGGGATGACCGACAGGAAGGCGGCGAGGGCCGGGGACTTGACCTGCGGCGGCGCCGGCTCGCGGGCGGGGGCCGGCGGCGGCGGCAGAGCGTCGGTCGGTGGCAGCGGCGGCCTCGGAACCGGCAGCGATCGCTCCTCGGGTCGGGCGCCATCGTCGTGGGTGGTGTCCATGATCATGCTCCTTCGGTGTCGTCGGGGCGCCGCTCGCGGTCGCCCGAGGTGACTCGTCCGGTCAGGGTGCGCAGGGAGTCGGTGGTCTCGCGGGCCCAGCGCCAGGCTCGCCAGAGCATCACCCGCAGCTCGCCCCGGCCCTGCTCGGCAACGCCGGCAACCTCGGCGGTCACCGTCTCGGCGACCCGCTGGACTGCGACCCCGGCGTCGTTGCGCGCCAGCGTGACCGGGTTGCCGATGACGAGCGAGGTGAGCACGGCGAGCACGTAGGCGGCGGCGATGGCGAAGCGGCGACCCAGGACGGTTGTCCGCGGTCGGGCGGTGCGGCGGTGCAGGCAGCGCTCGAGGAGCGTCGCGGGAGGGGTCAGCGCGACGCCCGCCTGGTGAATCAGGGTGAGGTCCTGCCAGGCCGCCCGGCAGCGTTCGCAGGACTCGAGGTGGGGCAGCAGGCGGTCGAGGTTCTCGGGCGTGCTCTCGCGGTCGACGGCGGCGAAGAGCAGCCCGAGCCAGCGCCGGCACGGGCTCGCTGCGAGGTCGTGCTCGAGATGGCCGGGAGGCGCGAGGGCAGGACCGACGGCGCCCAGGTCGGCGAGGATCCGACCGAGCTCGTCGGCGGTCTGCCGGCAGGAGGTGCAGGCCGCGAGGTGGGTCTCGACCTCGGTCGCCTCGGCGGTGGCAAGATCGCCGGCGAGGAAGGCGTCGAGCGCCCCGAGCGCGGCGTCGCAGCGGCTCACGAGGCGCCCCCCTCGGCGCCGAGTGGGTTCGGCGGCACAGCGCGGATCTGCAGCCGTCGGCGGACGGCGGCGGTGAGCTCGAGACGGGCCCGGTTGAGGCGCGACTTGACAGTGCCCAGGGGCAGGTCGAGGCCCTCGGCGATCTCCTGGTAGCTCAGCCCCGCGAAGTCGCGCATCAGGACGATCTCGGCGAGCTCCTCGTCGAGCTGGCGCAAGGCCCCGGCGATCAGTCGCAGTCGCTGGCGTCGCTCGGTCTCCCGGTGGGGGTCGTCGCCGCCCGGCAGCTGGTCGAGCACCTCCGGGTCGAGCCAGGCGGCCTCGCGCTCACGGCGGGCGCGGCGGTGGCTGTCGATGATCAGGTTCTTCGCCACCCGCCAGGCCCAGGCCATGAAGCTCGAGCCCGGACGGTAGCGGTGCAGGTTCTCCCACAGCCGGAAGTAGACTTCCTGGGTGAGCTCCTCGGCCTCGGCCTGACTCGGGGCATAGCTGGCACAGAGCCGGTACAGCGGCCTCAATGTGGTCCCGACGAGGGCGGCCCACGCCTCCTCGTCGCCCCGGCGGCATCGTTCGACAGTCATCTCGAGGTCCTGCATCGACACTCTCACTGGACCATAACGGCGGCTGCCGGGGAAAGGTTCCGGCGGCGATGACGGTCTCCGACGCCGAAATAGGGGAGGACCGGGCGCGGTTGTGGCGAGCACGGACGCCCGTCGACGGGACCTCTGGCAAAGGCGATCACTCCCGCATGGTACACCGGGGCTGGCAGGTGGAGGATGAGATGGCGACGGACAGGGAATGGCCCAGCGGTGGCCTCGAGGAGCGGGTCCTGCGGGCGCTGGAGGAGGTCCGGCCCGGGGTGCGGGCGGACGGCGGCGACGTCGAGCTGCGCAGCATCGAAGGCACGGTAGTCTTCCTGCACCTGAGCGGCGCCTGCCGGGGATGCCCGATGGCGGCGTCGACCCTGGCGGACTTCGTGGGCGAGAGGATCCGCCTCTACGCGCCGGAGGTGACGGACATCGTCGCGGTCTGAGCGCTGTTGGCGCCGCCGGGATCGCGCTCCGCGGTCAGTTGCGCGGAGTCGTCCTGCGCAGGCAGGCCGCGCAGGTGCCGAGGAACCCGGTGAGCTGACTGACCACCTCGCAGCCGACCATCTCCTTGAGGGAGCGCCAGTCGATCTCGGGTGGCCCCTGGATGTCGCGGATCTGGCCGCAGGTCGAGCAGATGAAGTGCGCGTGCGGCGACTCGGTGGTTTCGTAGCGGGTGCGCCGGTCGGTGCCGTGGACCTCGCGGACTCGACCTTCGTCCCTGAGCACGAGGAGGTTGCGGTAAACCGTGCCAAGGGAGATGTTGGGCAGGGTCAAGCGCACCTCCCGGAAGACGCGTTCGGCCGTCGGGTGGGTCGGGGACCTTCGGATCGCCTCGTAGACACACCGCCGCTGGCGGGTCTCGCGGGATTTCGGCCTGTTGCTCATCGAGCCTCCGCAAGCGTCCGAGCCGCGCTCGTTGTACCACAGCCCGAATCGGCGGTCGAGGGAGGCGGGCTTGTGGTAGGCTCGGGGTGCCCGTCCAGGCTGCACCAGCGCGAGGTGTTGCGATGGTGCTGCGAATCCGTGAAATGGAGGCGTCGCAGCGGCCGCG
>CAZKKP010000222.1:0-6652 GCA_964553295.1 uncultured Thermoanaerobaculia bacterium
GGGCTGACGGTCAACGACCAGCCGGCGACGGCTCGAGTGCTCGCGACCGACGCCTCCGCCACGCCGGACATGATGGCGGTCGGGCGGGTGCGCTTCCACCTCATCGCCCGGGGCGAGAGGATCGGTGTCCGGGTCAGGGATCCGGAGGCGACAACCCGGACCGCCTTTCCTGGGCTCGAGCACTATCCGGTCGATCCCTCGTGGCGGCTGGTCGCCCGTTTCGAGGCCTACCCCGAGCCGCGGCCGGTGGCGATTCCGACGGTGCTCGGCACCGAGGACCTGATGCTCGCCCCCGGCCTGCTCCACTTCGAGGCCGCGGGGCAGGCCGTGACCCTGGAGCCCTACGTCCAGTCGCCCGAGGACGAGCAGCTCTTCCTGATCTTCCGCGACGCCACCTCGGGTGACGACACCTATGGCGCCGGCCGCTTCCTCTACGCTCCACGCGCAGCCGACGGCACGACGGTGCTCGACTTCAACCGCGCCTACTCGCCGCCCTGCGCCTTCACGCCCTACGCCACCTGCCCACTGCCGCCGCCCGGCAACTGGCTGGAGGTCGCCGTCACCGCCGGCGAGCAGCACCGCGGCAGCCACCACTGAAGGCGGCCGGGAGCGTCAGACGATGCGCTCGCGGATCTTGGCGGAGATGATGTCCATCAGCCACACGGTGCCGGCGATGAGCAGCACCAGGGTGCCCACCTCGCCCCACTCGCCGAGGTCGACGCGCGGCTTCAGGATGTAGCCGATGCCGCCGCCGCCGACGAAGCCGATGATGGTCGACATGCGCACGTTGATGTCCCAGCGGTAGATGGTGAAGGACAGGAAGGGCGGGATGACCTGGGGCACCACCCCGTAGCGCAGCACCTGCAAGGTGCCGGCGCCGGTGGCGGTGATTGCGTCCATCGGCCCCGTGTCGATCGACTCGATCTGCTCGGAGTAGAGCTTGGCCAGCGAGGCCACCGAGTGCACCCACAGCGCGAGCACGCCGGCGAAGGGGCCGATGCCGACCCAGGAGATGAAGATCAGGGCCCAGACCAGGGGCTCGACGGCGCGCACGAAGTTCATCAGGGTGCGGCAGACGGAGTAGGTGAGGCGGGCGCTGAAGCTCGAGCGGGTCAGGTTGCGGGCCGACGGGAAGGCGACCACGAAGGCCACCGGGATGGCGAAGGCGGTCGCCATGAAGGCCAGGAAGACGGTCTGGACGAGCAGCACCAGGCCCTGCTCGAGCACCGCCGTGGACGGGTTGGCGAGGCCGCGCACGATGTCGGCGGCCTTGCCCGCCTTGGTCAGAAAGCTCACCAGGTCGAGCTCGGTGATCAGCCAGCCGGTGAAGAAGGTGAGCTCGACGAAGACGGCGACGAACCAGCCGCGCCCGGTGCGGGTCCAGGGCACGTGAAGCTCGTCGCCGGACACGCCGACCACCATCGCCCGACCCGGCGAGTCGCCGAGCTGGCGGTGGAACAGGTTCCACAGGAATCCGACCACCACCCCGGCGAGGACCGCCGCCAGGTAGTGGAGCATGCCGAGGATCTGCTCGGCGTTGAGCAGCAGGCCGGTCGGGCCCCTGAGACCGGAGAAGGACAGGGTCAGGAACTCGACCATGAGCGCAACCATCGTCACCAGGGCGGCGTCGACGCCGACCGCCTTGGCGCGGGCGACGCCCTTCTCCAGGGATCGCTCGCGCTCGCCCGACTCGTGACCGCGCGGCATCGCTACAGCCCCGATCCCGCCGCCGGCTCGGCGTCCTGCCCGTAGACCTCGCGGAAGGTGGCGTGGTCGAACTCGGCGGGAGTGCCCTCCCACACCAGCCGGCCGTCGCGCAGGGCGACCATGCGGGTCGCGTAGCGGGGGACCAGGTCGATGTCGTGCAGCGAGCACATCACGGTCAAGCCCTCCTCGCGGTTCAGGGCCTCGATGTGGCGCATCACCGAGTGCCGCAGCGCCGGGTCGAGGGAGGCGACCGGCTCGTCGGCCAGGATCACCTTCGGCTGCTGCATCAGGGCGCGGGCGATGGCGACTCGCTGCTGCTGGCCGCCGGACAGGGCGTCGGCCCGACTCGCCGCGCGGTCGCGCATGCCGACTCGTTCGAGGCAGGCCAGCGCCTGCTCGCGCTCGGCCTCGGTGAAGGACATGACGAGGCTCGACAGCACCCCGGAGCGACCGAGGGCGCCGGCCAGGACGTTGTCAAGCACCGAGTGCCGCTTCACCAGGTTGAACTGCTGGAAGATCATGGCCAGCTGGCGGCGCAGCCGGCGCAGCCGAGCGCCGTCGACGGCGGTGATCTCCTCGTCGAAGATCCAGATCCGGCCCTCGGTCGGGGAAATCAGCCGGTTGACACAGCGCAGCAGGGTCGACGAGCCCGACAGCCCGAGCACCGCCAAGAACTCACCGTCGCGGACCTCGAGGGAGACGCCGGTCAGAGCGCGGACCCCGCCCGGGTAGACCATGCCGAGGTCGGCGACGCGGACCGCGGGCCGCAGGGCGGCGACCGCCTCTCGAGAAGCGGCGGGCGCCGTCACGGGCCCTGCTCCCCGCGCTCGCGACGCAGCCGTGCCTCGGCGGCGTCGAGCAGCGCCCCGGCGCTCACGCCCGAGGCGGTCAGGGCCTCTCGGAAGCCGTCGAAGTCGCGGTCCGAGCACGGCTGGGCGGCGACCCCGGCGACCAGGTCGTAGTAGGCCGAGCGGCCGTCGGGCAGCTCGAGGAAGCGCTGCAGGGAGGCCTCGAATCGCTCCCAGACGTGCTCCGGGAAGCCGCGGCGGACGCAGCAGACGTCGTTGGGGATCGGGTCCGTGAGGGCGATCACCCGGACCTCCTCGAGGTAGGCACGGCGTTGCTCGACGGTGGCCATGTTCTTCAGGATGAGGAAGCGGGCGTCGCCGACCAGGGTGCCGTCGCGCTCGTTGACCGCCGACGGCGGCGAGTAGAAGGAGGCGCCCCCCGACACCTTGCCGTCGACCACCGCCTGGACGACGTTGGGGTGGCCGCCGGCGAACAGGATGTGGCCGAGCTGGACGCCGCGTCGGGTCAGCAGGGCGCGCGGGAAGATGTGGCCGGAGGTCGAGGTCTCGTCGGAGAAGGCGAAGCTTCGCCCGTGCAGGTCCTCGACGCGGTGCACGTCCGAGTCGACCCGGGCGAGGATGCAGCCGTAGTAGACGTTCGACAGCTCAGGGGCAGGGCGGTCGGTGGTGTGGACGACCCGGGTGTCGGCCAGGGTGCCGCGACGATCCGCCTCGAGCTCCTTGCGACCGTTCCCGACCAGGTCGTGGGGGCCGGAGTAGACGTGGCTCGAGACCGCCGCGTCCACCTCCGAGCGACGCTCGACCAGGTGCCAGAGGGCGTCCCGGTCGTCGTCGACGGCGACCTCGACCCAGCCCGGGGAGGTGCGGTCCAGGGTCTCGACGATCATCGCCCGCAGCCGCCCGCTCAGGGTCCTCGGCACCGCGACCCGTCGCTCGACCAGGTTCTCGAGGCGCTCCGGCTCGCCCGGCGCGCTGCGCGTCACGACGATCCCGTAGCGCTCGACCGAGCGCACCACCTGCAGCCGGGCCTCGGCGCCGTAGCGGGCGTTGGCGAGCACGTAGGCGAAGGCCGGGATCCAGGCGACGTCGGCCTGGCCGGCGCCGAGGGCCTGGATCACCGCGGCGTAGGAGGTCGGCACCTGCGACCTGAGCACGAGCCCGCTGTCGGCCCGGATGAACCGCGCCAGCTCGTCGCCGCGGCGCACCAGGGTGCCCTGCTCGACCGACGGCACGAAGAGCATCTGTACTGCCTCGTGGCCGCGCACCTCGAGCCGCGCCCGCCGCTGGAGCCCCCAGACGAAGACCACAGCCAGGGCGATCACCACGACCCAGCCGACCCGTGCGATCCACACTCCACGCCGCTCGTCGCTCACCAGCCGGACCCCCGTCGGGACCGGGAGAGGTTACCACGGTCGATGCCGGGCAGCGGCTGTCCGGTGGTCAGCCCTGGGCGGCCTGCTCGAGCTCGTCGAGCTTGCCGGGGTTGCCGGCCACGGCGTCGACCAGGCTCTTCGGGATGCTGCTCTGCTGGCACATCGTGCGGATCTCGGCCTCGACGTCGGAGAACTCCATGATCTCGCGGATCTGCGCGATGTAGTCGAGCATCTCGGCCGGCGGGATGGCGTCGAGCGCCGGTCCCTCGGCTGCCAGCTTCTTCGCCGCCTCCGCCTCCTCGGCGAGCCGTCGCTTCTCCTCGAGCTCGGCGACCATCGCCTGGCGGGCGTCGTCGATCGTGGCCTGGTCGAGGCCGGCGAGGGCGATGATGTCCAGATCGGCGACGTCGTTGGTGATGAGGTGTCGCGCCCGGGCCACGGGATCGCGGTCCGCGACCTCGCCGAGCAGCTTCTCGACCCGGGCCTTCTCGGCGCGCTCGGCCTCGATGGCGGCGACGACCTCGTCGTAGCGCGCCTCGCCGATGCCGAGGGTCTCGACGACGGTGGCCCTGGGCACCTTCCTCGCGATGAGGAAGCGGACTCCCTGGTCGCCCGCCATCTCCTTCGCCCGCGCCACCACCAGGTCGAGCTTGCGCTTCTCGACGATCGCCAGGATGTCGGGCCGCCGGTCGAGCTCCTTGAGCCGCGGCCAGGCCTCGCCCACCTTGCGCACGAGCGCGATGGTGGCGACGCCGGTGCACTCCAGGTCGTCCAGGGTGAGCGCCGCCACCGCGGCGTCGAAGTCCTCGAGCAGCGGCCGGCCGACCTTCGCCCGTGCCTCGACCGCCCAGCGCAGCTGGAGCATGTTGCCGGCGTGTGTCGAGACGGTGTGGCCGGTCTCGTCGAGCTCCTTGGCGAGACGCCGGATCGCCGCCTCCCGGCGATCGCTCTCGAGATCACCCGCTCCGAGCCCGGCGATCCTCTGCTCCATCGCGACCCACAGCGGAACGTCACTCGCCACCACGACCTCGCTCATGCTCGCCTCCTCCTCGGCAGTCATCGGGGCCGCCACCGGGATCGCCGGTGGCGACGGGTCTGCGAGAATAGCAGAATGACCCGTCCGGTCGCTCCGATCGTGGTGGTCGTCGGCCTGCTCGCGGCCTGCTCGTCGCCGGCGCTGCACGAGGTCGACCTGATGGCTCTGGCCCCGGTCGCCGAGCGGGCCGGCGAGCGGCGGTGGATCCCGCTCGACGAGGACGGCGCCGGGCAACTCGGCGCCGGCTGGTCGTGGCCGGAGCCCACGCGCGACGGTCGGAGCTTGCGCTGGGCGGTCGGCGAGAGGTCGGTTGTGCGCTTCTTCTGCGTCGAGCCGCGCGACCTGACGATCACGATCGAGGCGCGGTCCTTCGCCGGCCTCGGCCCGGCCGGCCAGGGGGTGCGCTGCCGGGTCAACGGACACGACCTGGGCCGGCGCAGCTTCAGGGGGTGGAGCGAGGTTCGCTTTCCGGTGCCGGCCCGGGTCGTGGCGGCCGGCGACAACGTCGTCGAGCTGAGCTGGGACCGGGCCGCCCGGCCGAGCGACCTCGGGCGGTCCGGCGACCGCCGGCAGCTCGCGGCGGCGATCCGCTCACTCGCCGTCGAGGGGCTGCTCGAGCCGGCGCCCGAGGTTGCCGACGCCGTGGTCGTCGGCCGCGCGTCCGAGCTCAGGTTCGCCGTCTACGCGGGGGCGGAGGCCTCCCTGATGGTGCGGCCCGGGCCGGGCGCCGGCGCCTCCCTCGAGGTGTGGTCCAGGCAGGACGGCGAAGTGTTTCGGAGAGTGGGCGAAGCGGCGAGCCCCGGCCGGCCGCTTGCCCTGGGCAACCGCGCAGGTCCGATCGAGGTCGCTCTCCGGGCGGGGCGTCAGGGTTCGGTCCGCCTCGAAGGGGCGGCCGTGAGCTGGCGGGCGCCGGCCTCCGCCACCGTCGAGCTGCCGTCATTCGAGGGACCGGACGTCGTGCTGTACGTCGTCGACACCCTGCGCGCCGACCGTCTCGGCGGCCATGGCGGCCGCCAGGGGCTGACCCCCTTCGCCGACCGGCTGGCCGTCGACGGGGTGCTCTTCGAGCGGGCCACTGCGCAGAGCTCGTGGACCAAGCCTTCGATGGTGTCGGTGCTCAGCGGACGGCTGACCACCGAGCACGGCGTGCGCTCGCGCGAGCCGGTGGTCCCCGCCGAGGTGACCAGCGTCGCCGAGCGTTTCGCGGCCGCCGGCTACCGCACCGGCGCCTTCACCACCAATGCCTACCTGACCCGGGACGCCGGTTTCGACCGCGGCTTCGAGACCTTCGAGTTCGCCCACCTCGACGGGCACACGGTGACCCGGCGGGCGATCGACTGGCTCGCGGTCGAAGATCGCCGGCCGACCTTCCTGTGGGTCCACACCATCGACCCCCACGCCCCCTACGAGCCGCGGCCGGAGTACCGCGAGCGCTGGGCCCCGGGGATCCCGGCCGAGGTCGGGACCTTCCTCCACGTCCGCTCCCTCGGCGGCCAGCCGGCTGCGGTCACGGCGCCCTTCGTGACCCAGTACCTCGCCCTCTATGACGCCGAGGTGGCGCAGAACGACGCCGCCTTCGGCGAGCTGCTCGACCACCTCGAGCGCTCGGGGCGCTACCACGATTCCTGCATCGTGCTCGCCTCGGACCACGGCGAGGGCTTCTGGGAGCACGGCGTCAACGGTCACGGCTGGGACCTGTTCGAGGAGGCGCTGCACGTGCCCCTGGT
>CAZKKP010000223.1:0-6648 GCA_964553295.1 uncultured Thermoanaerobaculia bacterium
TGTTCTCCATTCAAATGACCACTGATGAATCACTTGGCACGCAGCCGCGGAGTTCCGGCCGCTCCTCTGTGCCTCTGTGCCTCTGTGCCTCTGTGGTGAACACCCCCTGCTGGGTTGCGGGCAGGCCCGCGCTGTGCCTCTGTGACTCCGTGGTTCAATCCCCTCGTGTGGGGAGCGGGGGAGCCCGGGCTGAGGTTCCGCGCCGGAGCGAGACCTCAACCCGGTCAGGCAGGTCTGGCGAGGTACTCGGCGACGGCGTCGAGGGTCGGAGCAACGGGATCGGGGAGGCGGATCGCGCGGCGGGCGGCGGCGACGTCCTTGAGGCCGGTGCCGGTGACCATCAGAACCACCCGCTCGTCACGACCCACGAGGCCCTCGGCGAGGGCCGCCTCGAGGCCGGCCAGGACCGCCGCCGCGGCCGGCTCGGCGAACACCCCGGTCAGCGAGGCGAGCCGCGGGATCGCCAGGACGATCCCTTCGTCCGACACGATCACGGCGGCGCCGCCACAAGAGCGCACCTCCTTCAGACAAAGCCGGCCGGCCCGGGGGCGCTCGACCACCAGGCTGTCGGCGACGCTGGTCGCGCCCGGAACCGGCGTGACGGCGTCGGCGCCGTCACGGATCGCCCGGGCCAACGACGCCGAGCCCTCCGGCTGCACCAGCAGCAACCTCGGAGCCCGCGCCAGCAGCCCGCCCGCCACCAGGTCCGCGAAGCCCTTCGCGAGACCCGAGGCGATGACGCCGTCTCCCGAGGGCACGACCACGACATCCGGCGCTCCGGGCGACATCTCGGCGGCGATCTCCAGGGCGGCGGTCTTCTTGCCCTCGATGGTGTAGGGGTTGAGAGCGGTCGAGCGGTTGTACCAGCCGAAACGCTCGCAGGCTGCGAGCGCCAGCTCGAAGGCGACGTCGTAGGAGCCTTCCACCGGGACCAGCCGGGCGCCGTAGGCCGCCATCTGCACCAGCTTCGCCGGCGGCGCCGCGGCCGGCACCAGCACCACCGCCCGCAGCCCCGCAGCCGCCGCAACCGCCGCGAGCGCGGTGGCGGCGTTCCCTGTCGAGGCCGTGGCCACGGTGTCGAGGCCGTACTCCAGTGCCTTCGCCACCACCAAGAAGGACGCCCGGTCCTTGGTCGATCCCGAGGGATTCCGGGTGTCGTCCTTGAGCCACAGCCGAGGCATGCCCAGCGCCGAGCCGAGCCGCGGCGCCTGGATGAGCGGCGTGCCTCCGACCGGGATCGGTGGCAGCGACCCGCTTCCCGCCACCGGCAGCACCGAGGCCAGCCACCCCCGATCCGCCGGTCCCCGCTCCGGCCACCGCGACGGCGGCTCGGCGAGCTCGACCCTCAGGATTCCACGGATCTCACCCCCCGGCGTCTGGCGCCTCCGACAGTCCGGGCACACCAGCAGCCCGGGATCCTCCTCGAACCCCATGCCACACTCGGTGCAGACCAACCGGAAGCGCATCGAGCCCCCCGGCCATGATACGCGCCGCCTGCGCGGCGAGCGGGCGAGAGAGAGGCCGGGTCGTTCACGAGCCCCGGCCACCGCGAAAACTCAGGGCATCGTGTACAGGATCACGACGGCGTAGACCTTGTGCCACCACTCCTGGCCACTGTACGGCGGCGGGGGCGCGAGCTCATACGGGCCGACGTCGAGGGTGAGCCAGTAGTAGAACTGGCTGTTGTCGACGGTGGTGCAGCCGGTCTGGACCGCTTCCATGGCCGACCTGGTCACGGAGATCGAGCGGATTCCGTTGTCGGCGCCCGACGAGGTCCGGTACACCATGTGGAGGACGGAGGATCGATCCCACGTGTGCAGGCGTGTGAGCCAGAAGCGGATGTTGTCCTGGTAGTCAATGAGTCCGAGGTCGGGCACGGAGTCTCTGAAGAATGCCATGTAGAACTGAATGACGGCGCCATCCGGCAGGTTGAGACCGGTCGACATGATCGCGCCGTTCTCCCCGGGCCGGCCGTACACGAAGCCGTAGGACTCGCTCAGGTAGTAGTCGTCGTACTCCGTGTATCCGGTGTTCTTGAATGCCGGACCGGGAACCACCAGTGGGCTTCCGTAGCCTTCCACCCCCTTGAGAGCCTTCTCGAGCGCTTCGTGAGCCAGTGGATCTTCGACGTGCAGGGTGCTCAGGAGCTCTTCGACCATCGCCTGCCGCTCCTCCTCGGAGAGAACGGAGCGCGGCTCGAGAGCCGGCTGGCCTTCCACCGACTTCGCCGACGAGGTCGCATCCCACATCTCGGTGGTGGTTGACTCGAAGGTGTCCGCGAACACCACGTCGTCCACGTCGTAGCCCACTCGCACCGCCCAGAAGCTGAGCTCGGTCGCCGCACTTCCGGCGTCCGGGACGTGAAGGTCGAACCAGTAGCTGTAGTTCGCAGCGTCGACGTAGATGCTCAGCTGACTGGCCATGTCGTGGCACAGCCCGTTGACGGAGCAACCGAGGTTGCCCGGCGACGTGAACGTCAGCAGCGTCTCGGCCGTGTCGTCGAAGCCGAACTTGCTGCGCTTGAGCCGCAGGGTGATGGTGCCGGGGTCGTTGTCTCTGGTCATCAGATCGACGTTGACGATGCGGGCCGCGTTCGGCAGCTTCAGCCAGGCATGAAACGCGAGCGCGGCGCCGCTTGTGGTCTCCAGACGATCGCCGTAGTTGACGTAGTTCCACGGCGCCGTACCGTCGGCCGAGAAGGACGCGGCCGGGATCATCAGCCACTGGGTCCCGGCGTCGGCCGGGGCGCACAGGACGGCGGCGACCGCGCACACCAGTCCGGCGGAAATGACGCGATGACGAGGTCTCTTCATCGTCCTACTCCTCGTAGTGGACGCGAACGCCCTGGAAGGCATGGAACGGACCGCAGAGAGAGACACGGACCCAGTAGAGTCTCTGCAGGTTGTCAACGACGGGGTCCACGATGGTGACGTCTGCGGAGACGTGCATCTGGCCGGTGTTCAGCGTCGAGGTCACACTGGCATGAGTTGTGACCTGAGTGTCCTGAGGATAGAGGTTGTCGTCCATGTAGTTAGAGAGCAGATCCACCTCGACGTCATAGTAGAAGCGCGGGCAGGTTGCCGACGAGCCCGGATTCTGAGCGACGAGATCCGCCGTCGCTGCCTCGAACCTGGTGATCGTCACCCCGTTCGGCAGGTAGACGGGCGCCATCACACATGTCCGGTCGTCGACCGAGCCCGTGACGAACCCGTACGTCGTCGAAAACCGGTCGAGGGTGCCCATGGTCTGAACCCCCGAGGCCTCGAACTCCGCCGCAGCGATGATCAGTGGCGAGGTGAACCCGTCCTCGCCCGCCCACACAGTCGCCGGTCCTGCGACCAACATTGCCGCAAAGACCATTCCGGCGAGTCTCACCGGTAGCTCACAGAATTCCGTCATCTTCCGAGCCGACATGTAGCCTCCCTCCTCCTGGGCTGCCGCCCTGCTGGCGAGTCCGTGATGGACCCGGCGATGAACTCGGGGACCGGCAGCCGGTACGCTCCCGACCTTCTCCAGCATCGGACGCAGCAACCGACCTGACCATGCATGGTCGCGACAGCTTCTTGACCGAACGCGACAGAAGCGGGACCTGGTGCTCGTGGGGGTGGTTGACGCGCCGGCTGCGGAGTCCCAACCCACTTCGGGGCCGGGTGAGTCAACGAGACGAGTTCTCTTCGCGACGCGCACTACACGCCCTGGTCGTGGTCTGGAGGAAGGCTCGGGTTACCGCTCCGGGGGCTCGTCGGGGGACGGGACCCGAGCCTGCGGACCGCGGTAGCCCTTGCCGGCGGCGATCTCCTCGTACCGCTCGTGCACCGTCTCGAAGCCCCAGGCCCGCTCGAGCCGGCGCACCGTGAAATGGCCCGACGCGACCCGCTGGAAGGTGGAGACGAAGAGCAGGTTGACCGCGGCGCCGCAGGCGGCGCCGACCATCGGCAGGGTCTGGACCGCCAGCTTCTCGGTGACCACCACGTTGAAGCGGGCGGCGATCGCACTCACCAGGCGGAGGACCGCCGGCGCTCCCGCGTCGACCACGCCGCGCCGGGCGATCAGCTCCGCCGCCTCGCCGAGTGCCCGGGCCAGACCGAGGCGCACCGCGTAGTAGCCGGTCTCGGCGGCGTCGTCGCGGCGGCCGCGCCCCCCCAGGCCGAACACCTGGACGCACGCCAACCGGCTCTCGACCGCCCCCAGGTCCTCGCCCTCGCAGCGGGCGACGTCGGCGATCGAGCGCAGCATCACCACGGTGGAGATCGGCAGCTCGACCGCCAGGCCGGGCAGCCCGAAGAACCCGCCGACACCTCCGGACGTGGCCGCGGCGGCACGGTGCAGCCAGCGCTGGGGCGCGAGTCGACGGCGGCGGTCCATGGTCGAGACGGCCGTCTGCAGCGCCTTGTGGACGGCGGCGCCGGTGGCCGACGAGACCACCTCGTGGGCGCGCGCCGGGAGCTGGCCCACCGCCCACTCCACCGGGCCGCCGATCAGGTCGGTCAGGCGAGCGGTCCAGGTCGGGTTCTCCAGCCACTCCACCGCCAGCTCCAGGCGCTCCAGGTCTGTCGAGTTCACGTCGTCGCTCCCCGGGGCTCACCTCGCCCCCCGTCAGGGTACCCGAACCCCGGCAGCTCACCTCGTCGAGCCGCCGGACCCGGGATGCTCACGGTCGGCCGGGCGGATTCGCCGGAGCCGGCGGCGTCGCCACGCGGTGCACTCGTGCAGCGCAGACAACCCGGCGCGGGCGATGCCCGCAACTCGACCGCATCCGTGCAGCCGTGCCTTCGCCGCGGTTCGGGACCCGGACCGCGGGCTCAGGTCGCGTGGTGGAGGCGCCCGCCGTCCGCCAGGAGCCGCTCGGCGACGTCGGCCGTCACCGGGGCGGCGAAGTGGAAGCCCTGGGCGAGGTCACAGCCCATGCCTCGCAGGATGTCCGCGGTCTGCCCGTCCTCCACGCCCTCGGCGGCCACGGTGAGATCGAGGCCGCGGGCCAGCCCGATCGTCGAGGCGATGATCGCGCGGCTCTGGCCACCGTTGGCCAGACCCGAGACGAAGGAGCGGTCGATCTTGAGGGCATGCACCGGGAATCGCGTCAGGAAGCCGAGGGACGAGTAGCCCGTGCCGAAGTCGTCGATCGCCAGCCGGACGCCGGTGGCCATGATCCTGTCGAGCACCCTCAGGGCGGTCTCGGCATCGGTCATGACCGCAGTCTCGGTGAGCTCGAGCTCGAGCCGGCTCGGGTCGACGCCGAGGCGATGGATGATGTCCTCGAGCCGCTCGCCGCAGTTGCCGTCCAGCAGGTTGCGCGCCGACAGGTTGACCGCCATGGTCAAGTCGGGCCGTCCGGCCTGCCAGCAGCGGAGCTGGGTCAGCGCGGCCTCCACCACCCAGTAGGTGAGCGGGTGGATGAGGTCGCTGGCCTCCGCCAACGGAATGAACTCCGCCGGTAGGACGAGGCCACGGGAGGGATGCGGCCAGCGGACGAGCGCCTCGAAGCCGACGATCTCCCCCGTCGCGAGGGCGACTACCGGCTGGTAGTGGAGCACCATCCGCCCATCGCGAACGGCCGCACCAAGCTCGCCGAGGAACGCCAGGCGCTCCGGCGTGGAGTGGTCGAGCTCGCGTCCGTACCGCGTCACGTGGGTCCCGGTCTCCTTCGCCCGGTACATGGCCACGTCGGCGCAGCGCAGCAGCTCGTGGCTGTCCGCACCGTGCTCCGGGTACGCGGCGACCCCGAGGCTCGCCGACACCTCGAGGGCCAAGCCGGCCGCGTCGAATGGTCGGCGGAGGTCGGCGAGCACCCGGTGGGCCACCGCCTCCGCCTCGTCGGAACCAAGCCCCGGCGCGAGCACCACGAACTCGTCCCCGCCGAGGCGGAAAAGCTCGGCGCCCTCGCCCTCGACGTGATCCCGCAGCCGCACCCCGATCTCGACCAGCAGCCGATCGGCCGCGTGGTGGCCAAGAGCCTCGTTGACCTCGCGGAACCGGCTGAGGTCGAGCAGGATGAGCCCGATGTGCTCGACCGTGCAGCCGCAGGCGAGAAGGCCGGCGACCCGGCGGTGCAGGGAGGCCCGATTGGGCAGGCCGGTGAGCGAGTCGTGGAAGGCCTGGTGCTCGAGCCCGGCGAGACGGCGGACGTTGGAGATGGCGAGGGCCACCTGTTGGCCGATCGCCTGAAAGGTGTCGAGGTCGACCGGGCTGAAGTCGCGCCGGGGCCCGTAAACCAGGTTGACGGTGCCGAAGACGTTGTCGCCGAAGGACAGCGGGACGCTCAGAGCCGTCATGATGCTCCGGGCCGCGAGCGCCTGACGGACACCCTCGTCCGCCCGGGCGTCGCCGCCCAGGTCATCGCTCCGAACCAGCCGCCGCTCGCGCACCGCGATCCCGCTCAGGCTGCTGTCCACCTGGAGCACTTCGCCGAGGGCGCGCTCCTCGTCAGTGAAGCCGTGGTCGGCGATCATCCGCAGCCGCCGGCCGTCCTCCTCGAGCAGGTAGAACGCCACCATCGGTGGCTGGCTGTGGCGGATCATCACGTCGACGGTCTCCGCCGCGATGCCCTCGAGGTCGAGGCCGCGGTGGAGCCGATGGGCGAGCTCGTTGACCAGCACGAGCGCCTCGTTGCGTGCCTCCAGCTCGCGCTTTGACTCCAGCACCGCCGCC
>CAZKKP010000224.1:0-6635 GCA_964553295.1 uncultured Thermoanaerobaculia bacterium
GCGGCCACAGGTGGGCTGGGCGTCGACCCGGGGCGTGCGTGACCTCGACGGGCTCCAGCGGGCCGTCCGCGGGTTGCGCGCCAGGCTCGAACGGCAGCGGGTCGTGTGGCTCGCCGGCGAGCACCTGCCCCAGGCCGTGACCGTCGGCCCCGACGCCCACGGAGTGCGCCTGGTGCGGTGATCTCCCCGGACGTGCGTGCTACGCTCTCGCCGATGTCGTCCAGGGTCCGGGTGGCGATCACGGTGGTGCTGATGGCTGCGGCGCTGTGGGCGGCGCCCCCGGCCGACGCCGCGAAGGCCTCTCCCTGGAGTCTGCTGCCGCCGGCGGTGGCGATCACCCTGGCGCTGGTCTTCCGCGACGTCCTGGTGTCACTGGTGCTCGGCACCTGGTTGGGCACCACCATGCTCGCCGACGGTCATGTCGGCGCCGGCCTGCTGCGCGTCGTCGACACCAACATCCGCGACGCCCTGACCAGCTCCGACCACGTCTCGATCATCGTCTTCTCGATGCTGCTCGGCGGCATGGTCGGGGTGATGAGCCGTTGCGGCGGCACCATGGGGATCGTCCGGGTGCTCGAGCCCCTGGCCACGACGCCGCGCCGGGCCCAGGTGGCGACCTGGTGCATGGGGGTCGCGGTCTTCTTCGACGACTACTCCAACACCCTGATCGTCGGCAACTCGATGCGGCCGGTCACCGACCGTCACCGCGTCAGTCGGGAGAAGCTGGCCTTCCTTGTGGACTCGACCGCGGCGCCGATCGCCTGCATCGCCCTGGTCTCCACCTGGATCGGTTACCAGGTGTCGTTGCTCGGCGACGCGCTGCGCGCCGCGGGCGCCGACCTCAACCCCTTCCAGGTGTTCCTGCACTCGATCACCTACCAGTTCTACCCTATCTTCGCCCTGCTCCTGACCCTCACGGTCGCCCTGTGGGGACGGGACTGGGGGCCGATGCTGGCCGCCGAGCGGCGCGCCGCAGCGGGCGAGCTGCTGTCGGCCACCGCCCAGCCCCTGGCCGACTTCGAGAGCTCCGGCCTGGCGCCGGACCCGGAAACCCCGGCGCGATGGTTCAACGCCGCCCTGCCGGTGCTCGCGGTGATCGTGGTGACCCTCCTCGGGCTGTGGTCGACCGGCCGGTCCTCCCTCCTCGCCGAGGGCGTCGCGGTGGCCGGGCTGCGCGACGTCATCGGCGCCGCCGACGCCTTCACCTCCCTGCTCTGGGCGAGCTTTCTCGGCCTGCTGACAGCGATCCTCCTGGCCGTAGGTCAACGGCTTCTCGACCTGCGCTCGGCCCTCGAGGCCGCGATCGCCGGCTTCCGCAGCATGCTGATGGCCGCCGTCGTGCTGACCCTCGCCTGGGCGCTCGGCCAGGTCTGCACCGACCTCGACACTGCCGGCTTCCTGGTCGCCGCGGTAGGTCCGCGGATCGACCCGGCGCTGCTGCCTGCGGCGGTGTTCGCCGTGGCGGCAGCGGTTTCCTTCGCCACCGGGACCTCCTGGGGCACCATGGCCATCCTGACGCCGCTGGCGGTGCCCCTGGTGCTGCACGCCTCCGGGGTCGACTCGGGCATGGTCGCGGCCACGGTCTCGGCGATTCTCGGCGGTGCGGTGTTCGGCGACCACTGCTCACCGATCTCCGACACCACGATCATGTCGTCGATGGCCGCAAGCTGCGACCACGTCGACCACGTCCGGACCCAGCTTCCCTACGCGCTGCTCGCCGCGACCGTGGCCCTCGTCGTCGGCTACCTGCCGACGGCGCTGCTCGACAGCCACCAGGCCCTGTCGCTGGTTGCCGGACCGCTGGTGATCCTGCTCTGGTTCCGCCTCGTCGGCCGCCCGGCTCGCGAAAGTGCCGCGAACTCGAGTCCAGCGTGATCCGGAAGACCGTCGAGCCTTCGTTTGCTATACTCGCCGCGATGTCAACCGGCGTCGCCGATCTCGGCATGCCCAGCTTTTCACACCGGAAACCATAGGGAGGAGCACCATTCGGAAGTACGCGTTTCGTGAGGATCCCGACCAGCCGCAGACCAGGATCAACGAGAGGATCCGTCTGTCGCCGGTTCGACTGATCGACGAGGAGGGGGCCCAGGTAGGGGTCGTGCCGGTCGACGAGGCGCTGCGGCGGGCGCGCGAGAAGGGTCTGGATCTCGTGGAGGTGGCCGCCAACACCCGGCCGATCGTCTGCAAGATCATGGACTACGGGCGCTTCCGCTATGAGCAGGAGAAGAAGGCGCGCGAGGCCAAGAGACAGCAGCACCAGATCGACGTCAAAGAGGTCAAGTACCGCCCCAACATCAACCAGCACGACTTCGAGACCAAGACCCGTCGGGCTCGCGAGTTCCTCGACGAGGGCAAGCACGTCAAGGTGACGATCATGTTCCGGATGCGCGAGATGCGCCGACCCGAGAACGGCTTCGAGGTCCTCCGCCGAGTGGCCGAGGCCCTCGAGGACATCGCCAGGCCGGACCAGATGCCCACCGAGCTCGAGGGTCGCGACCTCACGATGCTGCTGCGCCCTTCCGCCAAGAAGAACTAACGTCTCGCCCGCAGAGAGTCGCCACGAACCCGGCGCCACAGCGTCGGGTTCTTCGTCTGTGCGAGCCTGCGAGCCCGCTTCCACGGCCCGCCGGGCGGCGGGCGGCGCTCGAGGTTGCGCCGGGCGATTCCGAGGTTGCGGCGAAAGGCGTTGAAGGGGATGCGGTTGAGCGCGCTGCCCTGGCGCCACTGGCGGTAGCCGGCCTCGTCGAGGGCCTCGAGGGTCGCCAGCGGCGGGCGCTCGCGCTGGGGCTGTGGGCCGAGCTCGGGATGGAGGTCGGTGGGCGCCCGCAAGGTCCACGGGCAGGCCTCGTTGCACCGGTCGCAGCCGGCCACCATGGTCGCCATGGCCGGCTCGAGCTGGGGATCGACCGCTCCGCGGTGCTCGACGGTCAGGTAGGCGACGCAGCGCCGGGCGTCGAGCACGTAGGGCCGCGGGAAGGCGCTCGTCGGGCAGGCGTCGAGACAGGCGGTGCAGCGTCCGCAGTGAGCGGTCGCCGGCGGGTCGGGCTCGAGCTCGACGTCGGTCAGCAGCAGGCCGAGAAAGAGCTCGGAGCCGAGTCGGCGATTGAGCAGCATCGTACTCTTGCCGATCCAGCCGAGTCCGGCCCGGGCGGCCCACTCCCGCTCGAGCACCGGCGCCGTGTCCACGGTCGCGCGCCAGCCGGCGCCCGGCACTCGTTCCGCCAGCCAGCGGCCGAGGCGGAGCAGCCGCCGCTTGAGCAGGCGGTGGTAGTCACGCCCCCAGGCGTAGCGGGAGACCCAGACGCGGCGCTCGCCGACCACCTCCGGCACGCTCGACGGCGGCGCGCCCGAGCGATAGCTCATCGCCACCGCCACCACCGAGCGGCAGCCGGGCAGCAGCCTTCCCGGATCCGATCGGGCCTCGGCACTGGCGGCCAGCCACGCCATCTCGCCGTGCATCCCGGCGGCGAGCCAGGCGCCGAGGTGGCCGGCAGTCTCCGATGGGCCGGCGCGGGCGACGCCGACCAGGTCGAAGCCCTCGGTACGGGCACGCTCCTTCAGGTCCCGGGTCAGCGGCGACACCGGAACACTGTACACTCCGCCCGTGGGACGAGCCGCAGCCATCTGCTCGGGGCTGGTCGTCGCGGTCGCCGGCCTCGCCGGCGCCGCCAGTCCACCGTCCGGCCGGGTGGCGGCCTCGGTGGGCGACCGGGTGATGGTCGTCGACCCGGGGGGGCCGGGCGCCTGGGCTTTCGACTCCGGCCCGATCGGCTGGCTGTTCCCGGCCCCCGGCGGGCTGCTCTACGCCCCGGACCTCGTCGGCGGTCGGACGACCGTCGTCGACCTGCACACGGGCACGGTGGTCGAGCGGCTGGACGGCATCTCGATGCCCCGGTTCGGCGCGTTCGACCACCGCTACTTCGTCGCGGCGCCCGGCGAGCTGCTGGTGGCTTCATACCCCGACCGGGTGCCGATCTCGACGATCGAGGTCGAGGTCCGGTCGCCATGGCAGCTCCAGCTCGCGCCCGACGACTCGGTCGCGCTGATCCTCGACCGCGGCCCGGAGCCGGGCGAAGCCTTCCTGGTCGCGGTCGACCTCGTCACCCGGCGAACCGCCTACCGGCGCCCGCTGGCCGGCGACGTTCGCCGGATCGCCCTGGCCCCGAAGCTCGGCCTCGTCGCCCTTGCCGACAGGGCCGGTGGAGGCCTGCGGCTCCTCGACCCGACGAGCCTGGGCCAGGTGTTGCTGCTCGCCGGTGGGGAGCGGGTCACCGACGTCGCGATCTGGGGCGAGGCCGGCGTGGCGGCCACCGTCGACCGGGGCGAGGCAGGCGGCGCGATCCTGACCTGGCAGCTCAAGCGGACCTCAAGCGGTCTCGTCGTCAGGAAGGCCCGGGCTCTCGAACTCGCCACGGCCGGGGTCGGCCTGGCCGTTTCGCCGGACGGCAGCTTCCTCGCCGTGGCCTCGGCCGACGGCGCCCTCAAGGTCGTCACCGCCGGCAAGCTCGAGCTGGTCGTCGAGCACCGGCTCGATGGTGAGCCCCGCCACCTGGTGTGGTGCGACCTCGGCCCCGCGGCACCGCTCATGCCCGAGTGGTCGGACGAGCGCCCGCCGCAGCTGAGCTTCGGGGACGGTCCCCTGTAGGCGCCGAGCAGGGCGTCGCGGGTCAATCGCCCAGGATCGTCGCGGCAACGTCCCCGAGATTGCCGCGGGTCTGGACGAGGACCTTGAGATCCGAGCCCATGCCCTCCGGGTCGAGCAGCCGCTTGACCTCCTGACGGGCGGTCACGGTGGCCGCGTCGAGATCCGCCTCGGGCCCGAGGCCCCGTTCGGCGAGCTCGTCGGCGAGCCCGCCGCGCACCAGCAGCTCGGCGAGCGGCCACAGCCCGAGCTCCGACCAGCCGGCGTCGGCCGCGCCCTGGCGCAGGTCGTCCCAGTTGACGTGTGCGGTGAGGTCGACCTCACCGGGAGACTCGAGAGGATCGCGACCCAGGCGGTGGCGTCTGAAAGTGGCCAACGAGCCGCCACGACGGCCCCGCGGGTCGTACAGGCGGCGGGCCTCGTAGCCGTAGTCGAGAACCAGCGCAAGGCCTTCGCCGGCCTTCTCCAGCACGCGGCGATGCAGCGGACGCGCCTCGAGGTTGAGCTCGGCGAGCTGCCCGTCCTCGAGGGCCAGACCGTGACGCTCCAGGTAGCCGAGCACCGCCGGGTCGGGGGGCCGCCCCTCGAGCGCCAACCTGCCGTCGCGCACCGTGACCCACTGCTCGACGGGCGCACAGCGGCCGCCCTCGACCCGATGGACCGGCAGTGCGTCGTAGAGCTCCGAGGCGTGCAGCACGACCGGGGTGGCGAAAGGCCCGGGCAGCTCGTCGACGGCGGCGACGAGCCGGACGCCGGGCGCCCCGGCTGCGGCCGTGGCGCGCATCGCCGGCGACCGTTCGACGCCCCACAGCCGGACGGTGGACGGATCCAGACGGTCGCCCAGAGCCGCGCCGAAGACCTTCAGGAAGGCGCCGTCCCCGGCAGCCACGTCGACCACCGTGAGCGGCCCGGCTGCCGCCCCCAGAGCGCCGACCAGGCGGGCCAGGACTCGGGCATACCACGGCGAGGCGGTCGGCGCGGTCAGGTAGTCCGCCGACCGCCCGTACCGGGGCGCCGACCCCGAGTAGTAGCCGTGCTCCGGGTGGTAGAGCGCGAGCTCCATGAAGTCCCGAAACGGGACCGCGCCGCCCCGGGCGCCGACCTCCGCCACCATCCAGCTCACCGTCGGAGTGTATCTTGCGCCCCGAAGGGCTTCGTGCTATCGTCTCGCAGCTGCTTTCGAAAGGAAGTGGGCCGATGGCCCACTTTTTTCTTGCAGCGACCCGAAGCACCGCCAGGGAGAGCGTCCAACGTGAAGCTGGATCCGAAGATAGAGGCTGAGCTGGCCGCCATCGCGGCCGATGAAGGTCTCGAGCTTCTCGCCGTCGAGGTTGCCGGCAGCGGCCCGCGGACGGTGCTGCGGCTGGTAGTGGACGGCCCCGACGGGGTCGACCTCGAGCGCTGCGCAACGGTGTCCCGACAGGCCTCGGCGTTGCTCGACGTCGAGGATCCGATCGCCCACCGCTACTCCCTCGAGGTGTCGTCGCCGGGCCTCGACCGCAAGCTGTACCACGAGGCCGACTACCACCGGTTCGCCGGGCGCCGCGTCAGGATCAGGATGCAGCCGAGCTTCAGGGAGCACCGGGTCGTCGTCGGTGAGCTCGTCGGCCTCGCCGAGGCGACGGTCCGCATCCGAGCCGACAGCGGCAGCGAGGTCGCGCTGCCCTCAGCCGAGATCTTCGAGAGCCGACTCGAGGTCGACTGGGATCAGGTCATGAAGGAAGGGAAGCACCGGCCATGAAGCTGGAGATCAACACCCTCGTCCGCCAGCTGGCAGCTGAGCGCGACATCGAGCCGAGCACCCTGGTCGACGCCATCGCCGAGGCGATCTCGTCGGCCGCGCGCAAGCACTACAAGGACCGCGGCGTCACCACCGACATCGACGCCGAGTCCGGCGAGGTGCAGTGCTGGCGGGTGCGGGACGTTGTCGAGGAGGTCGAGGATCCCGAGGTCGAGATGAGCCTCGAGGAGGCGCGGGCCGTCGACCCGGCGG
>CAZKKP010000225.1:0-728 GCA_964553295.1 uncultured Thermoanaerobaculia bacterium
TGTACCAGGCCGGCGACCAGGGGAACGTGCGGCAGAGCGCGAACGGCAATTGCCCCGCCACCAGCTCGAACAACGGTCCCTGGTATCACTACTGGACCCAGAACTTCGGCCTCCGCTCGACGGTCTATCCGGTGGTCATCAACCGCGAGGCGCTCGAGACCGACACCGCCCAGGTCGAGCTTTACCTTTACGGCGTGGGCTGGGCGAGCGAGATGAGGATGCGCAACGAGTCGGGCGCGTTCACGGCCTGGATGCCGTTCTCCGCCAACGTCGCCTGGCAGCTCACCCCGGGCCCAGGCCTGCGCGAGGTCTTCGTCGAGATCCGCCAGGGCGGTACCGTCCGGACGGCCTCGGACACCATCGTCTCGACCGATGCCGGCGACCTGATCTTCGCCGACGGCTTCGAGTCGGGCAACACCACCGCCTGGGGCGCTACCCAGCCCTGACCGCCTCCCTCTCACGAGCGAACGGCGGGTCGTTCGGCCCGCCGCGCTATGCGAATCTGCTGCTCTGCTCTCGGAGTTCGCTCAGCGAATTACGTTACCACCACGGCTCGGGGAGTCGCGCCCCGGTCCTACACGTCGAACTTCACGCCCTGGGCCAGCGGCAGCTCCTTCGACCAGTTGATGGTGCAGGTCTGCCGGCGCATGTAGGCCTTCCAGGCGTCGGAGCCGGCCTCGCGGCCGCCGCCGGTCTCCTTCTCGCCGCCGAACGCGCCGCCGATCTCG
>CAZKKP010000225.1:738-6635 GCA_964553295.1 uncultured Thermoanaerobaculia bacterium
CGGAGCCCTCGTGGGACAGGAAGCGCTCGGCGGAGTACATCGACGAGGTGAAGATCGCCGAGCTCAGGCCCTGGGCGACGGCGTTGTGGGTGGTGATGGCATCGGACAGGTCGTCGTAGGTGAGGACGTAGAGGATCGGCGCGAAGGTCTCCTCGTAGGCGATCGGAATCTGCTCCTTGAGCCGGACGATGGTCGGCTCGACGAAGTACCCGGGCCGGTCGAGCCGGCGACCGCCGCACAGGATCTCACCGCCCTGCTCGCGGACCAGGACCAGGGCCTTCTCGTAGTCGGCGATCGCCTCCTCGGTGACCAGCGGGCCCATCAGGGTGCCCGGCTCGAGGGGGTCGCCGATCGCGATCGAGGCGTAGGCCTTCTTCAGCTTGTCGATCGTGCCGTCGGCGATCGAGGAGTGGAGGAACAGCCGACGCAGCGAGGTGCAGCGCTGGCCGGCAGTGCCCACCGCGGCGAACAGGATGGCCCGCAGCGCCAGGTCGAGGTTGGCGTCGGGCTCGACCAGGATGGCGTTGTTGCCACCGAGCTCGAGGATCGAGCGGCCGAAGCGGACCGCCGTGCGCTCGGCGACGTGGCGACCCATCGAGGTCGAGCCGGTGAAGGAGATCAGGGGCACCCGCGGGTCGTTGATCAGCCTCTCGCCGACCACGGAGCCGGGGCCGACCGCCAGGGTGAACACCCCCTTCAGACCGTGCCGGGCCATCACGCGGTTGGCGATGTGCTGCACCGCCACCGCGGTCAGCGGCGTCGACGAGGCCGGCTTCCACACCATGGTGTCGCCGCACACCGCGGCCAGCGCCGCGTTCCACGCCCAGACCGCCACCGGGAAGTTGAAGGCGGTGATGATGCCGACCACACCGAGCGGGTGCCACTGCTCGTACATCCGGTGGCGAGGGCGCTCCGACATCATGGTCGGGCCGTAGAGCTGACGCGACAGGCCGACCGCGAAGTCGCACATGTCGATCATCTCCTGGACCTCGCCGAGGCCCTCCGACAGGATCTTGCCCATCTCCAGGGAGACCAGGCGGCCCAGGGGCTCCTTGGCGGCGCGCAGCTCGTTGCCGAGCTCGCGGACGATCTCGCCCCGTTGCGGCGCCGGCATCATGCGCCAGCTCGAGAAGGCCTCGTGGGCGGCGGCGACCACCTGCTCGTAGGCGTCGGCGTCGGCCTGGAGCACGCTGGCGATGGGCTCACCGGTGGCCGGGCAGACGCTCACCAGCTCGCGGCCGGCAGCGGGTCGGATCCAGTCGCCGGTCGAGGCGCCGAGGTTGGTCTTGTCGAGCCCGAGGTCGGACAGAAGCTTCGCGATGTCGGTCATCTCGTCCCTCCGGCAGCCGGTCGCTGCGCGGCGCAGTGTAGCATCGGCTCAGTCAAGTCGCGAGCTGTTCGTGGAAATCTTCACAAGCCCTTCAGCGAGGGCGGCGGCGGCGGCGTACAGCCACTCCTTCAGCGGGTCTGTCGTTGCTGCTCGTGCTGAAGACGCTCTCCCACTCGGCGAGCTCGTCCTTCGACAGGGAGCGTTCCGGCAGCGCCCGGGCAACGGCCGGCGGCCGCACGGCGGCGGCGCGCCACGACTCGAGGGAGCGCACCTCGGCGCCCAGCGCGCGGGCCCGGCGTCCGAGCTCCCGGTCGTCGGTCACCACCACCCACTGCCGGGCCGGCGGCCCCTCGGGGAGCGCGGCGATGATCACGTCGTCCGCCGCGCGGCTGCCGGCATAGCGGATGGTGACCGGTCCGAGGGGCTCGACCGCGTGCGCCTCGGGGGGCGGAGGGCCGTCGAAGACCACCGTGATCCGCTGCCGCTGGCCGCGCGTCCGCTCGAGCACCAGCCGGCGAACGGCGGCACGGCTGCGCTCGCCGAGCGGCAGGCGGTGGAGCAGGTTGTTGCCGTCGACCAGGATGGGCATTCCGTCGGCTCCCCTTCGAGCAACGCGCCCGGCCGCGGCAGCATTGCCGGGCGCCACGGACCGTCCGCCGACGTCCGACGGTTCTCGGGTATCAGCCGCGCGACTGCCGCGCCCGGGCGAGCAGACGCTCGAGCTCGCGGCGACCGACGAGCTGCTTGTAGAGCTGGTTGGCGCGGTCGTTGTCCGGGTCGACCGCGAGCGCCCTCTCCAGGGCCTTGCGCTGGCGTTCGTTGTGGTTCCGGCGCCGCCAGAACTCGGCGAGCTCGAGCCACGCCTCGACGTACTTCGGATCGACCTCGATCGCCCGACGGATGCAGGACAGGGCGCGGTTGGTCCACAGCGGGTTGCGCAGCAGCAGCCGCGACAGCTTGAGCAGCTCGGGTGGCCGCGGCTCGATGACGCAGGCCTGCTCCAGCAGCTGGATCGCCGGGTAGAGCTCGCCGTCCTTGACCAGCTCGTCGGCCCGCTTGAGGTTGGCCTCGACGATCTGCGACCGGACCCCGGGGTCGGTCTCCATGCGCCGTCGTCCGGCCTCGAGGCCATCCCCCTCGCGCGCGACCGACTCGAGGATCGCGTCGTAGCGTTCGCGGGAGCGGAAGCCGCGCAGCACCTGGTAGGCCTCGCGCGCCCGCTCGCGCACCGCGTCGATCTCGTTCTTCAGGTCGCGCAGGTGGGACTCCGAGGCGCGCTCGGGGCCATAGCGGGCCTCGAGGCTGCGCCATGCCTCCTCGATCCGGTCCGTGTTGGCGCCGGGCCGGATGCCGAGGGCCCGGTAGTGGTCGACCCGCGTCGCCTCGGCGGCCAGGCGGCGGACGGTCGCCCGCTCGTCGCGTTGGTCCATGGTGAGACGGGACTCGTCGACCACCGGAACGACCGGCTCGGGGGCCGCTCTGGCGCGGCGCGGCGGCGCCGGCGCCGGCAGCGGAGCGGGCCCGACCCGGATCACACCGCAGGTGATGAGCACGTAAAGAGCGGCGGTCGCCTGGTCGCGCTCCAGACCGGTGATGCGGAGGAGGTTCGACAGCGTGGTCTGTCGGTCGAGCCGGGACAGCACGAAGAACTCGGTCGGAGTCAGGCCGAGCTCCTGGAGCAGGCTGTCGATCCCCTGGGCCGGCCACGCGCTCTGCTCGAGAGAGCCGATCACGGCGGCGGCGCCGTCGAGGTCGGTGACGGCCCGGGCCACCTCGAGGATGATCTGGGGAGTCGTCAGGTTGGGCAAGGTGTCGAGCTGGTCGCTGTCGCGGCCGGCCTGGAACTCGCAGGCGACCTGCGGGCTCGCGGCAGCCCGGCGCAGGATGGTCAGGGCGAGCTCCTGGAGCTCGGACTCCAGCCTGTCCTGCTTCACGTGGCCCCGGGTCACCAGCAGGTGACCGAGAGGCGGTGCGTCGCCGGCGCCCTGGGAGAGCAGGGTCAGGGCGCGATCGTCCTCGCTGATCAGGCCGCGGTCGACGAGCCACGTCCCCAGCTTCTCGTGCTCGAGCTCCGATCGGGCCGCCCGAACCTCGCCGTTGACCAGCACCGCCGCACGACGCTCGCCTTCGCTGGTCGCGGTCATGACGCCGGTCGCCCGGCTGGCCGCGAGCAGTGCCAGGTAGGTCGGAAGCGGCTGACTCGGCTGCAGCGCCGGAGACTCGGATGTGCTCATCGCGTCAGCCTCCCTCGGTGGCGGCGCCGCCCCCCTCCCCGGCTGCCGGCAGCCGGATGGCGTGCGGCGCGAAGCCGGGCTCGGCGAAGCTCCGCGGGATGCGCGGGATCGCGGCCTCGGCGTCGGTCTTCGACTCGAAGGTCCCCCACACCAGCCGCCAGCACTTCTCACCCGCACCCGGGTCGGCAACCACCGGGCGGAGCTCCGACGGGTGCTGTCTGGCCTTCCGGAGCACTCTCTGCAGCTCCTCCGGCTCGCAGCCGAGATCTACCACCAGCCCCCAGCTGCTGCCGTCCGAAGCCGGCTCGGGTTTGGCCGGCGCCTGGCGGTTCATCCACCACACCGCCACCGTCAGGAGCACGGCGACCACGGCGACGGCGAGGCCGATCCAGGCGACCGGCAGCCGCCGGGCAGGTGCGGTCTCGGCGTCCCCCTGGTCCTCGGCGGGGTCCGCAGCGAGATCGGGCATGGTCACCGGCCGACGCATCGGCGCCGCTTCGAGCATGCCGGTGGCGACCAGGGCCGCGAGCAGGCGCTCTACCTCTGCCGGGTCATGATCCGAGCTCGAGGCGATCTCCTCCACCGTGCGCTGGCCCGTGATCTTGGCCACGATCAGGTCGGCCTCCTCGGACAGCCGGAGGGGTGCGTAGAGATCGAGGAACTTCCCGCTCCGGCGCAGCAACAGGCTGCGGTCGGGCAGCACCGCGCGCGCCAGCTCCGCCGTGTCCGAGAGCACCAGCTCGACGAGGGCGTGCGTGATCGAGATCGTCGGGCCGTCCGCCTCGTCGGGCTTCCCCTCGACGATCTCCAACTCGCGCCGCGGATCGGTCATCCACCGCCGCAGCGACGCCTGCAGGATCTCCTTGGCGGCCCCCATGGCCTGGGTCTCGGCCACCCCGCATTCGGCGGCGATGGCCCGGGCCTCGGCGAGCAGATCGCCGTGGCCGCGGCCCGGGCAGCCGAGCCGAGCCGAAACTCCGGCGGCGTCCGCTCCCTCGACCGACTGGATGCGTCCCTGATGGACACGCAGCACCAGCTCTCCATCCGACCAGCCGAGCCGCGCCGCGCCGCTGTCGCGACGGGCAACCCACGCGCCGAAGCGCCAGATAAGGTCCGCGTCATGCATGGCGCCAACAATAGTCGAACTCTCGACGGCTTGTAAAGCTGGTAGGGGCTCGGCGTCGGGCGATCAACGCCAGGGCGAGAAGACACTTATCACACCAGCGTCACATCCTCGCCAGACACTTGACAGTCGGCCGCGACGCCAACTAAGATCTCCTTCCCTGGCGGTTCGCCGCCCCGGGAGGTTAGCTCAGCGGTAGAGCACCTGCCTTACACGCAGGGGGTCGTGGGTTCAAATCCCCCACCTCCCACCACCCTGAGCCCGACTTGGTCCGAAAACCGAATGCGGGGTCGTAGTTCAGCTGGTTAGAACGCCGGCCTGTCACGCCGGAGGTCGAGGGTTCGAGTCCCTTCGGCCCCGCCACTCCACTTCGAGGCCACCCTGACGGGTGGCCTCTTCGTTGCGTGTCGGGGCCGAAGGGACTCGGTCGCCGCGGATCGAGCGGACGGCTGTAGCCCGCCCCCCGCCCTCTCCGGTGCGGCGCCGCCGCACCCTCGCCGTCCCGGCTCCACTTCCCAGATTCACTTCGCGATTCTGGTGGCTGCATCTGGTCCCGGGCATGCGACAATCGTCCAGGAGCTGCACATGCGACACGTTCTCGGCGTCTTCGTCCTCGCCCTCGCCAACGCCCCGACCGCCTTCGGCGCCGGGCCGATGGTCGCCATGCGGGTCGAGGTCGTGCCGCTCGACCCGGCGCCGCCCGGGGCCACGGTGCGCCTCGAGATCCAGGTCGCTCCGGAGGATCGAGCACGGGTAGGAGGGGAGGCCTGGCTCGAGGTTCGCCGGGAACGGGACGGTCAGCCACTTGGGGGCTTCAGCCGCCCGGTCGAGCTCGACCGCGAGGGTCTCGTCGAGATCGACCTGGACTGGCCGCCGGGGACCTTCGAGCTGCGCGTCGACCTGACGAGCGGCGACCGTCGGCACCGCGGCTTCCTGCGCGGCCTGGTCACGGTCCCGGAGGCCGCCGGCCCGCCTCGCGCAGAAGCCGCGCCCGCCGCCCCCGAGAGCCCACCCCCCCTGCCGCCGCCGACCCCTGTCCTCGTCTCTCCCGAGCCGACCTCCGCCCGGGTCACGACGCCGACGCCACCCATCGCGGTCCCCTCCCCGGAGGCAGTACCGGCCGGACCGACGCGATACACCAGTTCCGGGGAGAGGAGCGCCGCGCCGAGTACCGCGAGCGTCGCGACGACCGCCGCCCCACAGATCACCT
>CAZKKP010000226.1:0-6614 GCA_964553295.1 uncultured Thermoanaerobaculia bacterium
GGTAGCCATGCCCGTCCGGGATCGCCTCGCGGAGCTGCTGGGCGACCCAGGCCGATGTCGGTTGGGCGGTGACGTTGGTCTGGAGGATGCGCCGCGAGCCGAGCTCCATGACGACGAGCACGGTGAGGAGCTGCATGCGAGCGGTGACGACGGTGCACAGGTCGCAGGCGACGATCCCTGTCGCAAGGTCACCGCCTCAGCGGTCGCAGGCGACGATCCCTGTCGCAAGGTCACCGCCTCAGCGGTCTCGACACGCTGTCGCGGTGAATGGTGTCGGGTAGACCCAAGCGGGGCAACCGCCCGGGTCTACGCGACATCGCTGCTGCGCGCGGCTGGGCCGTGCTCGGCCGCGTCGGCCCGGCGACGTCAGCGAGGCGTTGCTGGTACTCGCTCAGCAGATTCCGGAGGCGTAGCCCGGTGCTGGTCGAAATACCGTCCGTAACGTACAATGCGTACAGGAGGTGACGCCCATGGCCAGTCTGAACACCACCGAGGCGCGTGAGAACCTCGCCGACGTCCTCAATCGCGTCGCCTATGCGAAGACGCGAGTGCGGATCACTCGACGCGGTCGAGAGATCGCTGCGGTGGTCCCGATCGAGGATTTGGAGCTGATCGAGCGGCTCGAAGACGAGATCGACATCCGGGAGGCCACGAAGGCTCTCAAGGAGGCGAAGGAGAAGGGCACCGCCCCCTGGGTGGATGTGAAGCGTGAGCTCGGCCTGTAGGGTCCGATGAGCTACACCGTCGAGCTGACCCCGGGCGCACGACGCACGCTCCGAAAGCTCGACCCACCGGTGCAACGGCGGATCGCCGCCAGGATCGACGCGCTAGCCGAGAGCCCTCGACCCGATGGCGTGGTCAAGCTCGCCGGGGTCGAGCCTCCCGTGTATCGCGTCCGTGAGGGCGACTGGCGCATCGTCTACCAGATCGAGGACGACCGGCTGGTCGTGGTCGTCGTGAGGGTCGGCCACCGTAGCGAGGTCTACGAACGGTGACCTACAATCGACCGGGCTCGAGCTCGCCGTCGGGAAGGTGGTCGGGCATGGCACGTCTCACGGTTGTGAGCAGTCCGGACGCGAAGATGGTGGGTAAGTTGGCGGAGCTCGGGCCAGCCCACGTTTCCTTCGGGCGCGACCCGGCCAATGCGCTGGTGGTCGGAGATCCCGCGGTGTCGCGCAGGCACCTGCGGGTCGAAATCTCGGTGAGCGGTTGGGTGCTGCGCGACCTCGGGGGCGCGAACGGGACCTTCGTCAACGGCCAGCGGGTCGGCGAGCACGCGCTGCGCAGCGGCGACAGAATCCGTGCCGGCAGCACCGAGATCCTCTTCGAGGATCAGCTCGGCCCGGGCCCGGTCGACAATCCCGCGGTCGGCTGCCCGGCGTGGGGCGCCGGCGGCCCACCGCCGATGCCGGGCGCGTCGCCGCCACCACCGCCGGTCGTCGCCGCGGCGGTCGCACAGGAGCGGTCGACACCTGACCTAAGCCCTCTTCCACCGCCCCAGCCCTTGCACCCACCGGCGCTTGCTCACCCGCCTGGGGTCATGAGCCGGCCGCCGGTCCTGGGTCCGCCCCGCCCAGGTATGCCCGCCGGCCTGCGATGGGCAGTGGTGGCGACGACCTGCGTGCTGGCGATCCTGGGCGCGGTCGTTGGTGGCACCCTCCTGGCCCGGCGGCTTCTCCAACGCCCGTCCGCCCTCGAGGTGGGCCAGGCTCGGCTGGGGCCGTTGATCGCTGCTGGACAGGTGGGTCCCGACGGCGGGCGGGTCGAGGCGGCCGGGGTGGTCACCCTCGAGATCCCGCCGGGCGCGCTCGACCGGGCCGAGCGGATCGTGATCCGTAGCGTCGAGGGACACGCCTTCAAGGGTGCGCTGGTTGACCTCGAGATCTCGGGAGACGGGCTGTTCAAGCTCCCGGTCCGGGTCGTCCACCAGGTCCCGCTCGAGGTTGACCCGAGTGAGGTGGCCGCAGTCCACGAGATCGGCCTGGGCTGGCTCGGCACGGTCCCCTGCACCGTGGACGTCCGGGCGCGGACGGTCACCGCCGAGGTCCGACATTTCTCGATGTCGGGATGGGTCGAGCTCGGCAGCTACCGGACCTGGGTCTCCCTGACAGGGGGGTCGATCGTAGGGCTGTTGGCCGGTGCGATTCTCGTGAAGATCGGCGTCACCACGGGTGTGCTGCCGATCATGCTGGTGGTGGGCGTGTTCGCCGGCGGCGCCGCCGTGAGCAACCCGATATGGGATGCGGTTCAGAAAATGGGCTATGACAGCCACTTCGCGGTCGCCGGGTTCAACATCTCGTGGGTCAAGAGCGACCTGGACGGCTTGCCAACCATGGTCGCCATCGTGGACGATCAAGGGGGCATGATCACGTACGCCCCGGTCGGGGGCGGAGCACCTGGGGATCCGGCGTCGATCGACTGGGCTGCGATCGAGGACAAGGCCGGGTTCATGCGTAACCGGACGGCGCACACGGTCCCCGAGGTCATCCTGCAGCTGGCCGGTGTGCTGCAGTATGTCCGGGTCCGCTATGCCGCCGAGGGCTTCAACACCCCGGAGGCCACTACCATCCTCGTCACCGACGACGTCGGCAAGAGCGACTGGGGAAGCGACCAGAACTTCGGCAAGTGGGACGGCGCCAACCTGCGCATCAGCGCATCGACGCTGGACCGTCTGGGAAGGGGCCGTCTCGCCGCCAGGGACACGTCGTCGCTTCTCGGCACCGCCGCCCACGAGTACTGGCATGCGATCTGGGCCGAGAATGGTTTCACCGAGACCCTGAGCGGTCTCGACGAGTGCATGGCGACGAGCTACGAGAGCTGGGTCTTTCCCAGCCTGACCGAGTACTCCGACCTGCGCAAGTGGCGCGACGCGGTGCCGGTGCTGAGCAACGGACTGGTCCAGGCCGGCCCCGGCGAGGGCGATGCCCGCGTAAGCCTTCGCGGCTACAACCTGTGGACGTGGGGCAAGTGGTTGATCCACACCCAGGGCGCGGGCGCCATCACCGAGCTCGCCCTCGGTGAGATGCCGGATGACACCCGGTCCGCCCTGTTCGCCAGCTTCGCGCGAGCGTTACTGGTCGAGGAGTTCGGGCTTCAGCCGAAGGAAACAGTGACCCTGCCCGATGGCACGACGCTCGACGCCACGACCGGCTGGGACGCCATCGACCTGGACGCGATGGCAGACGCGAGCAGCGGCCGGCTGTGGAAGGCGGGCCGCAACGAGCTGCCCGATCCGGGGCCCCTGTCAGTGTCGCTGGTCAAGGTCCTCATTCCCGCGGTCAAGGGGCGCCAGAGCTCAAACCCCCTCGTGGTCCGCCGTGAGGAGCCGGACGAGGCGGAGGAGTTGATCGCCTTGCGGCCCGTGAGCGGCAGGATCATGGTGGACCGCGTCCACACTCTGGACGACGTCACCACGGGGCGGGGCGGCGTGAGCATCGACGCGAGCTGGCTGAACACCGCCGACTGGAACCTGGCCCTGCCGGTGGCGATCGTGGTCAGCGGCTCGAGCTACGTTCCCTCGAACGCCGACTTCCTGACCTATCGCCTGGCGCCACCCAGCTCGGTGAGAGCGGCCCGCGAACCGCAGGGAAGCGGTGTCAAGCTCGGCTGGGCGCTGCCGCGATTCGAAGGGGGTCTCGAGGTCCAGTCCTGCATCGCCGGCTACCGGGTGTTCGGCGTCCGCCAGGACGGCACCGAGGTCGTGTTGGCCGAGGCGCTGTTCGACCGCGGGTACTGGTCGACCCCGAAGGGCTGGTACCCGGGCGGCTCGTGGGAACGCGTCACGATCGCCCCCGACGACCTGGCCCTGACCCTGCCTGCCGAGGCGGTGGGGGGTGATGTCGTTCGTATCGGCATGGCGAGCATCGACGGACAGATGAAGCAGGGTGCGAACCAGATGCTGTCGTCGATCTCGTGGTCCGGGCCGCTTGAACCCGGGCGTGAGGCGCCGCCGCTACGGGGAGCGTTTTCGCTCACCCTGCAGGGTACGGCGGCGCCCGGGGACACCGAGTGCTCGCCAGCAGGGGAGGGTCTGGTCTTCAGCATCGGTGTGCGGGACGCTCCAGTGACCCTCGACGACAGCGGGGGGTTCGAGCTCACCCACAACGCTCCCTCTGCGCTCGGAACGCCGGAGACGAAGGTGCGCGGCCGGGCCGGCTCGGGTCGGCTCGAGCTGTCCGGGTCCATGAGCAGCGCGTTCGAGCAGGGGTCGCCCACCGTCACCCACCTGGACTACCAGAAGATCTCGACCTCCTGCACCTTCACCGGCAGGTCGCCCCTGTCCTACTCCGAAGTCTCGGGGTTGCGGGTGTTCAGGACCACGACCCCGATCGTCGCCGAGTGCCAGGGTGTGTCCGATGTGCGAGCAGGGGCGACGTTCGACTTCGGTGGCGGGGACGGCGGCCAGCCGCAGGGAAGCGTGCAGAAACCGAAGGCTGACGGCGCGCAGCATTGCCGGGGCACGGTGAAGCTCACGGTCACCCTGACGCCACGCTGAGGCGGCACCGTGAGCCACAGCTCTGAGACTTGGTGACGTGGGGGGCCGGTGCGTGCTCGTCTACGTCTAGAGTAATGTCGCAAGTGGGTGCCCGGAATCCTTCACGAGGTTGGGGTATGGTTGGTGAGGGGGCTGACGGCGTTGTGTCACAAAAGGGGATCTGATGACAGGCCGCGGAAGCACCTGGTGAGGGTCAGCTCTCGGGGCGGTGGCGTTGCTGCACTGGTGATCGTTCCTGCTCTCCTGGTCGGCCTGTGCGTGGCACAAGTGGGAGCGGACGACAGGCCCGGGATGGTCGGCGCCTGGCCATACGGGCTCGCCGACGAGGTGGCGGTCAGCGAGACCACCGCCCTGATCAGCTCGGGCGCCGTCCTGCAGGTGATTGACGCGTCGGATCCGAGTCAACCGGTCCTGCTGGCGGATCTGGATCTCGGTTTCGTGCTGTACGACATCGAGGTGGAGGATGGTCTGGCGTTCGTCCTGACGGGGGTGGGCGAGCTCTGGATCGTGGACCTTCAGACTCCGTCGTCCCCGGCTGTCTTGGGGCGCGCCCGGGTGCCGCTGGGCACCGTCGACATCGCCGTGTCCAGCGGGATGGTCTACGCGGTGGGATACCTATCCGGGGTGCGTGTGCTCGACGTGAGCGATCCCGGGTCGCCGGTCGAGATCGGGCATTTCGAAGACCTGGCCACCACTGGATGCGTCGCCGTGCAAGGCGGCGTTTTGTTCGTCGCAGACTATGTCTCCGGTCTGGTCACGCTTGACGTCCGGGTTCCGACCGAGCCGTCATGGCTCGGCTCCGCCGGATACAGCCATCCACCCTTGTCGGAGGCAGGCATGGTCGTGTCGGGGCACTCGGTGTTCGCCGCGGCTGGAAGGCAGGGGTTGGTGATCTTCGACGTCTCCGATCCGTCGCAGCCGACGTTGGCAGCCTCCATCAGGCCGACGTCTCCGAACAACGCCCGCAGCGCGGCCGGCGAGGGTGATGTCGCTGTCGTGGCCGACCAGATCTACGGTCTTCATGTCGTGGACGTGCAGAATCCGACCGCGCCCCAGCACAGCGCCGTCTGGACCACCGAGCACCATCCCCAGGATGTCGAGCTCTCCGGGGGCATTGCCTACGTCGCCAATGGCGGCGGCGGCCTGGCTCTGGTCGACGTCAGTGCAGCCGGCTCGACAACCCAGCTCGGCCACTTCGACACGCCGTCATGGGCCGGCGACGTAGCGGTCTTCGGGAGGTACGCCTACGTCTCCAACGCGGGCGACGGAGTTCGGATTCTCGACATCTCCGACCCGGCGGCGCCGGTCGAGGTTGGAGTTCACGACACGCCCGGTTCGGTGATCGACCTCGAGGTGGTCGGGTCCCACCTCGTGGTCGCCGACGGCATCGCAGGGTTGCGGGTGCTGGATCTCGGCGAGCCGTCCGACCCCGTCGAGGTGGGCTCGTTCACGCCGGCACAGTGGGTGACGAGCGTCGACGTCGACGGAGACCTGGCGGTGGCGACCGGCTGGCATGACGACACCGCGTCCCAGACCGGGTTCCTGTGGGTCGTCGACCTCTCGGACCCGACCCGGCCGACGGTACTGGGGCAGCTCGAAAGGAGCGACTGGTACACCTCATCGGTTGCGCTGCATGGGAGCAGGGCCTACGTCGCCTGCGCACGACTCGGCCTGACCGTCGTGGACCTGGCCGATCCGACCCGGCCCGAGTGGGTCGGCTTCACCGGGGACACGGGGAACGCCGCCCGTCTGGCGATTGCCGACGGGTTCGCCTACGTGGCCGACCTCCAGGGGGGCCTGTGGGTGTTTGACATCTCCTCCGGCGGACTCCCCTCGGTGGTGGGGGTCGTCGCACCGACCTCGAGTTTCTGGGGTCTGGCCTTCGCCGGCGACCGCCTGGTCGCGGCCGGGGGCCGCGTCGGCATGAGGGTGTTCGACCTCACCGATCCGGCCTCCCCGGTGGAGGTCCACAGGGCGCGAACCGTCGGCGAGGCCGCCGGAGTGGTGGTGGCCGACGGCCTCGCCTGGATCGCCGACGGCCCGGTCGTGCTGACGGTCATGAGACCGTGCTCACTGTTCTGCGACGACTTCGAGTGGCCCGATCTGTCCCTCTGGTCTG
>CAZKKP010000227.1:0-6567 GCA_964553295.1 uncultured Thermoanaerobaculia bacterium
CCCAGGCGCCGTTCATCGTCGGTATCTACGAGTACCAGCTGAAGCACCTCGACCGCGAGATGGCCGAGCTCTTCGAGGAGTACGCACCGACCCTCCTGGCCACCCTCGGCGGCGCCGCGCCGGCGCTGGCCCGGGTGGTGCCCGTGAAAAGCCGGATCGAGGCCCGGGCCGAGGTGCTGCCCACCGACGACCTGCGGGCCATGCTCGGCCGCGCCAACTCCTTCCGGATCGCCCAGTGCATCTGCCGCCGGGAGCAGGATCTGCTCGGCTCGCCCTGCTCCCACAGCCAGGAGACCTGCCTGTCGTTCTCGTCGGAGCCCGAGGCCTACCGCGACGTACCCGACTGGGGACGGGAGATCAGCCGCGACCAGGCCCTCGAGCTGCTCGACCGCTTCGAGGACGAAGGGCTCGTCCACTGCACCTACAACGTCCAGCGCGAGCCGTTCTTCGTCTGCAACTGCTGCTCCTGCTGCTGCGGCTTCCTGCGCGGCCTGCGCGACTACGAGGCGCCGTTCATGCTGGCGCGCTCGAACTGGCAGGCTTCGATCGACGCCGACGCCTGCTCGGCCTGCGGCGTGTGCGCCGACGAGCGCTGCCCGGTGGCGGCGATCACGGTGTCGGACGACCTCTACCAGGTGGCGGCCGAGCGCTGCATCGGCTGCGGCGTCTGCGCCGTCGACTGCCCGACCGACGCCATCCACCTGGTCCCACGTCCGGAGGAGCAGCGACAGCTTCCGCCGAAGACCGTGGTCAACTGGAGCCTCGAGCGCCTCGACCACCGCCACGGCCGCCTCAAGGGCCTGGCGATGCGCGGCTGGCTCGCCTGGGAGGCGCTCAAGGTCTCCGTCGCCGACCGCCGCACCCGTTGAGGGTCCGACCGAACCGGCGGTCCACCACCGGACGCCACAGGGCCGAGAGCAGGCGGCCTCCGCTCGGGACGGCGCGGCAAACCGGTCCTTCGGCCGCGTTCCGTGTAAACTCTGCGACATGGTCTCCGAGATGAGCCCGACCGAGCGGCGACCCCGGGTGGTGCGACCGGTGCTCCTGCCGGCGATGCGGCCTCATCTCGCCGCGGTGCTCGGGCTGTTCGCCCTGCTCGCGCTGAACTCCCTGTACCTGCTCGGCGTGCGGCTGCTCGGGCTGGCGACCGACTCGAGCTTCGAGAACCGCCCCTACCTCGTCATGTTCCTCCTCCACCTGGTGCTCGGGCTGGCCCTGCTGCTGCCTGCCGTCGTCTTCCTCTCCTGGCACCTCAAGCGGGCGCTGGGCCATCCCAACCGGCGCGCCGTGCGGGTCGGCCTCGGCCTGCTCGTTGCCGCGGCGGTGGTGCTGGTGACCGGGGTGGTGCTGATGCGGGTGGAAGGGCTGCTCGAGCTGCGCGACCCGACGGTGCGCTCGCTCGCGTGGTGGTTGCACGTACTGTCGCCGGTCGCGGCGGCCTGGCTCTACGTTCTCCATCGACTCGCCGGGCCGCCGGTCGACTGGCGCACCGGCCGCCGCTGGGCGGTGGTCGCTGTGGTGCTGACGACGGTACTGGTCGGCTGGCAGTCGCGCGACCCGCGACGCTGGAACGAGGCGGGAAACCCCGAGGGGGAGCGCTACTTCGCACCGTCGCTGGCACGCACCGCCTCGGGGGGCTTCATCTCCCCGGAGGTCCTCGACAACACCGAGTACTGCGCGGGCTGCCACCCTGACGTCCACGCCCGCTGGCGGTTGAGCGCCCACGCCTTGAGCTCGTTCAACAACCCGCCCTACCTGTTCAGTGTCCGCGGCACTCGCCGGATGTCGCTCGAGCGGGACGGCGACGTTCGCGCGTCGCGCTTCTGCGCCGGCTGCCACGACCCCGTCCCCTTCTTCTCGGGCCGCTTCTCCGACCCCGACTACGACGACGTCGCCGACCCCACCGCGCAGGCGGGCATCACCTGCACGGTCTGCCACGCCATCACCCACATCGGCTCGGTGCGGGGCAACGCCGACTACGTGATCGAGGAGCCAGTCCACTACCCCTTCGCCTTCTCGTCCCGGCCGGCGCTGCGCTGGGTCAACCGGCAGCTGATCCGGTCCAAGCCGGAGCTGCACAAGAAGACCTTCCTGAAGCCGCTGCACCGGACGCCGGAGTTCTGCTCCACCTGCCACAAGGTCCACCTCCCCGAGGAGCTCAACCACTACAAGTGGCTGCGCGGCCAGAACCACTACGACTCCTTCCGGCTGAGCGGGGTGTCGGGGCACGGCGTCGCCAGCTTCTACTACCCCGAGCGAGCCGAGCCCGGTTGCAACGGCTGCCACATGCCCCTCGTCGAGTCGGCGGACTTCGGCGCCCGCGACTTCGACGGCTCCGGCCGAACCACGGTCCACGACCACCTCTTCCTCGGCGCCAACACCGCGCTGCCGCTGCTGGTCGGGCTCGAGGGCGCCGCGGAGGCAGTGGCCGCCCATCGCGACTTCCTCGCGGACAACGTCCGGGTCGACCTCTTCGGGCTGCGCCGAGGCGGCGAGATCGGCGGTGAGCTCCTCGCCCCGCTGCGTCCGGCGCTGCCGGCCCTCGAGCCGGGCGGCGCCTACCTCCTCGAGGTGGTGGTGCGGACCCTCACCCTCGGCCACCACCTGACCCAGGGCACCGCGGACTCGAACGAGCTCTGGCTCGAGGTCACCGCCCACGCCGAAGGTCGCCTGCTCGGCGCAAGCGGCAGCCTCGGCACCGACGGCGAGGTCGACCGCTGGGCCCACTTCGTCAACGCCTGGGTGCTCGACCGCGAGGGACGACGCATCGACCGGCGCAACGCCGAGGACATCTTCATCGCACTGTACGACCACCAGATCCCACCCGGTGCGGCGGCGACGGTACATTATCGACTCGAGGTGCCGCGCGACGTCCGCGGCCCGGTCGAGCTCCGCGCCACCCTCAACTACCGCAAGTTCGACGCCACCTACATGCGCCACGTCTACGGGCCGGACCACGTCAACCGGCTGCCGGTGTCGGTGCTCGGCGCCGACCGGCTGGTGCTGCCGGTTCAGGGCGCGGCGCCGGCGCCAGCCGGCCAGTCGCCACCCGCCGAGGAGTGGCTGCGCTGGAACGACTACGGCATCGGCCTGCTGCTCAAGCCCGGCCGCGGCGAGCTGCGGCAGGCGGAGCAGGCCTTTGCCCACGTCGAGGCCCTCGGCCGGCCGGACGGCCCCCTGAACCTCGCCCGAGTCTACCTGCGGGAGGGAAGGGTCGACCACGACGCGCCGCGCGCGCTGGCCCGCGCCGCCGCCTTCGAGCCACCGCCCCGGGCCTGGACCCTGCTCTGGCTGACCGCCCAGGCGAAGCGCGACAACGGCGACCTCGCCGGCGCCGCCGCCGACCTCGAGCAGATCCTCGCCGGCGGCTTCGCCCAGGCAGCCGGGCGCGGCTTCGACTTCAGCCGCGACGAGCGGCTGCACGTCATGCTCGGCGAGGTCCGCGAGCAGCTCGCCCAGCGCGCCGCCCCCGAGCAGCGAACCGGCCTGCTGGAGACCGCGGCGGCGAGCTTCGAGCGGGCGCTGGCTCTCGACCCGGAGAGTCTCGCCGCCCACTGGGGGCTGCGCCAGGTCGCGGCACAGCTCGGCGACGGCGAGCGCGCCCGCCGCCACGCCGCCGAGCATGCCCGCTACAAGCCCGACGACGGCGCCCGCGACCGCGCGGTGCGGATCGCCCGGTCGGCCGACCCGGCAGCCGACCACGCGGCCCGGGACGTGGTGATCTACGACCTGAACCGGGGCGCCGGTGACGACTGAGCCCGGACGCGAGACCGGCGACGACCGCGTCATCGCGGTCGCCTTCCGCCGCTCCCTGGCGATCGTGCTGGCGGTGGCGGTGGTCGTCGGGGCCGCCGTCCTGCTGCTGAGGCCGCGCGTCGAGGCGGAGCGGGTGCTCGACAAGCGCCTGGCGCCTCCCGCCGAGCTCGACCGCTCGAACCTCTCCCGGCCGCCCCTGCCGTTCACCGACATCACCGCCGCTGCCGGGCTGGACTTCGTCCACACCACCGGCGCCGCCGGCGAGAAGCTGCTGCCGGAGACCATGGGCTCGGGCGCTGCCTTCTTCGACTACGACTCCGACGGCGACCCGGACCTGCTGCTGGTCGACTCGACCCGCTGGCCGTGGGACCGGGGCGGACGCCCCGGACGGCTCCGGCTGTACGCCAACGACGGCCGCGGCCGCTTCACCGATGTCACCTCAGCCGCCGGGCTCGAGCTCGAGCTCTACGGCATGGGGGTCGCCATCGGCGACGTCGACGGCGACGGCGACCTCGACCTGTTCGTCACCGCGGTCGGCGGCAACCGCCTGCTGCGGAATGACGGCGGCCGCTTCACCGACGTCACCGAGAAGGCCGGCATCGCCGGCGACCCCAACGGCTGGAGCACCGCCGCCGCCTTCTTCGACGCCGACGCCGACGGCGACCTCGACCTCCTGGTCGCCGACTACGTGCGCTGGTCCCGCTCCCTCGACCTCGAGGCCTTCTTCAGCCTCAACGGCTCGGACCGCGCCTATGGCCCACCGACCAGCTTCGAGGGCGGCTGGCTGCACCTGTACCGTAACGACGGCGGCGGTCGCTTCACCGACGTCAGCGAGGCTGCAGGAGTTCGCGTCGCAAATCCGGCGACCGGGGCGCCGCTGGCCAAGGCTCTCGGCCTGGCGGTGGTCGACGTCGACGGCGACGGGGCCCTCGACGTCATCGTCGCCAACGACACGGTGCAGAACCTGCTCCTCAGGAACAACGGCGACGGCACCTTCGTCGAGGTCGGCGCCGAGGCTGGGGTGGCCTACGACGCCGCCGGCGTCGCCACCGGCGCCATGGGCATCGACGCCGACGACGCCCTCGGCGACGGATCCCTGGCGATCGCGGTGGGCAACTTCGCCAACGAGATGAGCTCTCTGTACGTCTCGACCGCCGACCCGTTGCTGTTCGTCGACCGCGCGGTGTCGGAGATGTTCGAGCAGATCGCGGTGATGTCGCCGAAGGGCATCGGCTCGGCGAGCCGCCAGCGGCTGACCTTCGGCGTGCTCTGGCTGGACGTCGACCTCGACGGCCGCCTCGACCTGGTGGCCGCCAACGGCCACCTCGAGGAGACCATTGCCGAGGTCCAGGCGAGCCAGAGCTGGGCCCAGCCGGCGCAGCTCTTCTGGAACGCCGGTCCGAGTGCAACGACCACCTTCGTCGATGTCCCCTCAGCCGAGCTCGGCGACCTCGCCCGGCCGATCGTCGGTCGCGGCCTGACCGCCGCCGACATCGACGGCGACGGTGACCTCGACCTCCTGCTGACCGCCAACGGCGGCCCGCCGCTGCTGCTGCGCAACGACCAGGCCACCGGCCACCACTGGCTCAAGGTGCGGGCGGTCGGCCCACCGCCGAACACCTGGGCCATCGGCGCCACCGCGACCCTCGAGGTCGAGGGGCGCCGCCTGACCCGGCGGGTGATGCCGACCCGCAGCTACCTGTCTCAGGTCGAGCCGGTGATGTACTTCGGCCTCGGCGAGGCGCGCGAGGTGGGCCCCCTCGAGGTCCGCTGGCCGGACGGCCGCCGCGAGCTGTTCGAGGTCCCCGCCGTCGACCGCGAGCTCGTCGTCAGCCACGGCGCCGGCGCCCCCGTCGCCGATTCGAGACGGTGACGGTCTGGGCCCGGCTCGTGTCGAGCGTGGTCTTCTTCACCACAGAGGCACAGAGGCACAGAGGCAGAGCACGGGCGTGCCTCTCTGCCTCTGTGGTGAAATGGCGGGGTCGAGGGCACCGGGAGGGACCGATGGGACGAGGCGTGAGAGTGGGGCTCATGGTGGCGGCGGCGGTGGTCGGGTGCGGTGGCGGGCCGCCGGGGATCGACGAGGCGGCGGTGGCGGCCAACAACCGCGGCGTCGCCCTGATGGGTCGCTTCGACTACCCGGCCGCCCTCGAGGTCTTCGAGGCGCTGGCGGCGGAGCACCCGGCTAACGCCGAGCTGCTCGTCAACCAGGCCATCGCCACCCTCAACCGGCAGCAGGAGGGGGACGAGGAGGCGGCGGTGGCCCTGGTCGACCGCGCCCTCGCCGTCGACCCGGACCACCTCCGTGCGCTTTACGTGCGCGGCCTCGCCACCCTGTACCTGGGCCGCGCCGACGAGGCGTGCGCCGCCTTCGCCCGGGTCGTCGCCGGTGACGCCGGCGACGCTGACGCCGCCTTCTTCCTCGGCCAGTGCCTGATGCAGCGCGACGAGGTGGAGGCCGCCCTCGGCGAGTTCGAGCGGGCCCGCCGCCTCGACCCCACCCTGCGCTCGGCCCACTACCGAGCCTTTCAGGCGCTGCAGCGTCTCGGCCGGCGGGACGAGGCGATGGCCCGACTCGACGACTTCCAGCGCCTCGAAGGCAACCCGCAGGCCCGCCTGGTGGAGTTCAAGTACACCCGGATGGGTCGCCGGGGCAGCGTCGCGACCCTCGAGCCCGAGGTGGCGACCGCGACGGCGACGGCGCCGGCCGGACCGGCCTTCGCCGCACCGGCGCCGCTGACCGGCGCCGAGACCGCTACCCGGCCGGCAGGGGCGGCCGCCTCGATCACCGCCGCCGACGTCGACGGCGAC
>CAZKKP010000228.1:0-6537 GCA_964553295.1 uncultured Thermoanaerobaculia bacterium
ATCCACGCGGTTCTGGCCGACGCCCCGAGCCATAACCCGATCCTGCTCATGGGCATCGTGCTCATCGCCTTCGGCATGCTCTTCAAGATTGCCGCGGTGCCCTTCCACGTCTGGACGCCCGACGCCTACGAGGGTGCGCCGACGCCGATCACCGCCTTCCTGTCGGTCGGGCCCAAGGCGGCCGCCTTCGCCATGTTCCTGCGCCTGTTCGCCGGCGCCTTCAGCTCCGAGGTCGACCACTGGCGGGCGATCCTGTGGCTGGCGGCGGCGGCGACCATGATCTACGGCAACGTCGCCGCCCTCACCCAGGACAACGTCAAGCGGATGCTCGCCTACTCGTCGATCGCCCACGCCGGCTACGCCCTCATGGGCCTGGTCGCGGCGACCGAGATGGGCTCCTGGTCGATCCTCGTCTACATGCTTGTCTACACCTTCATGAACCTGGGCGCCTTCGGTTTCGTCATCCTGCTCGAGTCGAAGCACTACGCCGGCGAGACCGTCCAGGACTACGCCGGCCTCGCCGGCCGCCACCCGGCGGCGGCGGCCGGAATGCTGCTGTTCATGCTGGCGCTGGCCGGCATCCCGCCGACCGCCGGCTTCATGGGCAAGCTCTACGTGTTCGCCGCCGCGGTCCAGGCGGGGTTCATCGGGCTGGTGGTGATCGGCGTCGTGATGTCGGCGGTGAGCCTCTACTACTACTTCCGCCTGGTCGTGCAGATGTACCTGCGCGAGCCGGAAGCCTCCGAGTCGCCGGCCGAGCTGTTGCGCGACCGCCCCGTCGAGGCGATGATCGCGCTGTGCGCGGCGATGACCATTGCCATCGGCGTCTATCCCGGGCCGGTGGTGGAGTGGGCGCGCAGCGGCGCCGCCGCCCTGGGCTGGTGAGGATGGACCCGGCGGCGGGGATCGAGGTGACGGGTGGCGCTCAGCCGCAAGCAGCTGCGACAGGCGCGGAGCTGGCTCGACGTCTCGATCGTCGGCATCCAGTTTCCGGTGGCTATCGGGATCGGCTACCTGTGGGGCCGCTGGATGGACCGCCACCTCGGCACCACGCCCTGGCTGACCATCGCGTTCGCGTTGTTCGGCATCACCGCGGGGTTCGTCAACCTGTTCCGGATCACCGCGGCGGCGGAGCGGGCCGAGCAGCGAGAGATGGCGGAGCGGAGTGCCGAGGAGGGCCGGCAGAGCGGGGAGGACGGCGGTGATGCTGATCGCCAGGGCTGATCTCGAGGCCTTCTCGGGCCGGCGCGTGGTCGGGATCACCGCCCTGATCGTCCTTGCCGGTGTCGTCTGGCAGCTCGCCGGCCGTCGCTCCTTCGCAGGAGCCGCCAGCTTGACCCTGGCGGGGGCCGTGGCTATCATCAACTTCCGCTGGCTCGAGGCGCTGCTCCTCCGCGTCATCCGACCGGGAGAGCCACGGTTCGACCGCGGGTCTGTGCTTCGGATCGTGGGACGGATGGCACTTCTGGCGGCGCTCTTCGCCGCCCTCGTCTGGGTGCCGCAGCTCGATCCGGTAGCCATCGCCATCGGATTCTCGGCGCTGGTGGTGGCCCTGCTCATCGAGGGGTTCCGCTGGGCGCGAGTTGGAGGAGACTAGATGGAGCACCACTACTCATTCCTCTACGAGCCGGTGAACGCGCTGCTGATCAAGCTCTTCGGAGCCCCGAGCGAGCGCTACCTGGAGCTCATGGGGGCGACCCACGGCGAGGTCTTCTGGCTGCCGGATCACGTCATCATGGCGATGCTCGCGGTGGCGCTGATCGCGGCGGTGCTGGTTCCCGCCAGCCGGCGGCTGTCGGTGGCCTCGCCGAGCCGGCTGCAGCAGGTGCTCGAGCTGCTCCTGAAGGGCCTCGAGGACCTCATCGAGGAGGTCGTGGGCCATGGCGCGGGGCGGCGCTTCCTGCCCTTCATCCTCGGCCTCGCGATCTTCATCTTCGTGTGCAACATCTTCGGTCAGTTCTACTTCCTCCAGCCGCCGACACAGAACACCTCGACCACCTTCGCGCTGTCGATCACCGCCTTCATCTTCTACAACGTGGTCGGCATCCGACAGAACGGGCTCGTGAAGTACCTCAAGCACTTCGCCGGACCGATGCCGCTGCTCGCGCCCCTGATGGTCCCGATCGAGATCATCTCCCACCTCGCGCGCATGCTCTCGCTGGCCCTGAGGTTGTTCGGCAACATCTACGGCGAGCACACCGCCGCCGGGATCTTCTTCATGTTGTTCCCCTTCCTGCTGCCCTGGCCGATGATGGGCCTCGGAATCTTCGGCTCGCTGCTGCAGGCGTTCATCTTCATCATGCTCACCATGGCGTACCTCAACGGCGCCGTGGCCGAAGAGCACTAACTCGGCGTGACGAGACCAACGAGGAGGATTGGCATGAGTCGACGTTTGGCAACCGTGGCGGTGGTGATGGTGGCTCTGGCGGTGGCGTCGCCGGCCCTGGCGGCCGAGGACGCGGGTGGCGGATCGGGTAGCCCGTGGGGCCTGTTCGCCCCGGCGCTCGCGATCGGCCTTGCGGCGGCGTTCGGCTCCCTCGGTCAGGCCAAGGGCCTGGCGGCGGCCTGCGAGGCCATCGGGCGCAACCCGGGTGCGGTCGGTCCGATCCGCATCACGATGATCATCGGCCTGGCACTCATCGAGTCCCTGGTCATCTACGCGCTGATCATCGCGTTCCTGCTGCTGCCCTGACCCGTCGCGGTCACGGCGCGGAGGATCTCTTCAGAGGGGGACCGGATGGTCCCCCTTCGTTGTCGTGAAGGCCGGGTTGCAGTTCCTTTTTGAAACATTCTAGATTCATCGCCAATTTCGTCGCGGCCACTTGACAGTAATGTTTCAAGAATGTATCGTCCCCCAGACGTGGAGGACACCATGAGCCATACCGCCGAGCCGACCATGTGGGACTTCGCTTCCGGCCAGCTGCCCTACCGCGACCAGCTCTTCAAGAGCGCCCTGCGGATGACCCGCTCGATGGAGGACGCCGAGGACCTCATCCAGGAGACCTACCTCAAGGCCTACAAGTACTACGAGCGCTTCGCCGAGGGCACCAACTTCAAGGCATGGCTGTTCAAGATCATGAAGAACACCTTCATCAACTCCTACCGCAAGCGCAAGCTGCAGCCGCCTCATGTGGACTTCGACGACGTCCAGGAAGGTCTGGAAGAGTGCCTCGTCGAGCAGGGCCAGGGGACCGACCTCAACCCCGAGCTCGGCCTGCTGCAGATCGAGATGGACCACGAGGTGCGGCAGAGTCTGCTCGCGCTGCCCCACGACTACAAGATGGTGGTCCTGCTTGCCGATCTTGAGGGCTTCTCCTACAAGGACATCGCCGACATCCTGCAGGTCCCGGTGGGCACCGTCATGTCGCGCCTGTACCGCGGCCGCCGGATGCTCGAGCGCGCCCTGCTGACCTACGGCCGGCGTTACAACTACATCACCCGACCCCCGGAGAAGCTCCGCGACGCCCGGATCGACCTGGCCGAGTACTTCCCGGCGCCGGCACCCAACTGAGAGGCCCGCGGCCCTGCCGGTGACGCAGGCCGGGCGATGTTCCGGTCTGTGCTCAGGGGCTCTCGAGGCCCGGATCGGCGACCGCCGGGTGCGGCTCCGGTCGCAGCAGGGCGCCCGGGGTCAGCAGGCCCCCGGAGATGATCATCTTGACCCCTTCCTCGATGGTGATGTCGAGGGTTTCCATCTCCGCCTCGTCGATCGACACGAGAAAACCCGAGGTCGGGTTGGGCGTGGTCGGGACGAAGACCAGGGCGCTCGGCCGGTCGGAGAACCGGGTCTTGAAGGCAAACTCCCGGGTGACGAAGCCGACCGCCTTGAAGCCGCTGTTCGGGAAGCGGACCAGGACCACCCGCCGGAACTCAGCGGCGTCGCGGATCTGGATCGCCTCGGTGATCTGCCGGGCGCCGGCGTAGATCGGGCTGAGAAGGGGCACCCCGGCGATGCGCCGCTCGAACCACTGCAGCAGCCGACCGCCGACGACGTTGGTCGCGATGCCGCCGAGGGCGAGTATGACCAGCAGGGACAGGATCATGCCGACGCCGACCAGGGGGAAGCCGAAGAGGGCCTCGGAGATCGGTCGGAACCAGCGGTCGAGCAGGTTGAACAGGAAACGCCCGAAGAACAGCGTCACCACCAGCGGGAAGGAGACCAGGAAGCCGACCAGCAGGCGCACCCGCAGCCAGGAGCCGAAGCCGCGCCGGTTGGGGTCGCCGCGGCGGGCGAGGTCGGCCAGGCGGCGGAAGAAGCCGGTCTCGATCGGGTCGCTGGGGTCGCGCACGGCGCCATTCTAGCTCGAACTGCAGTCGCCGCGGCCGCCAGGGTCGCGCTATCATTCGCCGTTGGAGGCGACATGGAGCTTTCGACCGCGGAACGCGGACTGATGGTGGTGGGTGGACAGTGGGGCGACGAGGGTAAGGGCAAGGTCGTCGACCTGCTCGCCGCCGGCCACCGGGTGGTGGTGCGCTACAACGGCGGCCACAACGCCGGTCACACGGTACGTTTCGGTGAGCGCCGGTTCGCCCTCCACCTGGTGCCCTCGGGCATCATCCACGAGGGCTGCGCCTGCTACATGGCCTCCGGCATGGTCGTCGACCCTCTCGCGCTGGTCGCCGAGATCGACCGCCTCCAGGGGGAGGGGCTGGTCTTTGCCGACCGCCTCCGCCTGTCGCCGCGAGCCACCCTGATCCTGCCGACCCACGCCGCCCTCGACGGCGCCCGGGAGGGCGCCCGGGGCAGCGAGCGCATCGGCACCACCGGCCGCGGCATCGGACCTGCCTACGCCGACCGGGCAACTCGCCGCGGGCTTCGAGCCGATCTCCTCGCGAACCCGGACCGCTTCGCCGAGCAGGCGCGGGAGCTGATCGAGGAGCACAACCACGAGCTCGAGCGGCTCCACGGCGTCCCACCGGTGGACGCAGCAGCGGCCGTCGCCCGACTGCGGACCGCCGCGGCGCGCCTCGCCCCGCTGCTCGAGGAGGTCGGACCGGCACTGCGCCGCCACGCCGCCCGCGGCGAGGCCATCCTCTTCGAGGGCGCCCAGGGGGTGATGCTCGACCAGTGCTGGGGCACCTACCCCTTCGTCACCTCGTCGTCCTGCCTTCCGACCGCCGCGGCCATCTCCTGCGGCGTCAGCGCGTCACTCCTCGGCCCGGTACTCGGCATCATGAAGGCCTACGTCACCCGGGTCGGCGGCGGTCCCTTCCCGAGCGAGCTCGACGACGCCACCGGCGAGGTGCTGCGAACGCGCGGCGTCGAGTTCGGGACGACCACCGGCAGACCCCGGCGCTGCGGCTGGTTCGACGCCGTCGCTGCCCGCTACGCCGTCGAGGTCGCGGGCATCGACGCCGTCGCCCTGATGAAGATGGACGTGCTCGACGGACTCGATCGACTCCGGGTCGCGGTCGCCTACGAGCGGGCGGACGGCAGCCGGGTGTCGGAGATGCCCGCCGACACCGCCGACGTCGCGGCGGTCCGCCCGGTGTATGAGGACCTGCCCGGCTGGGCGGCCTCCACCGAGGGCGTCACCGACGAGAAAGGCCTGCCGGCGGCGGCCCACGCCTACTTGCGCCGGCTCGAGAAGCTGCTCGGCGTGCCGATCGTCCTGGTCTCCACCGGTCCCCGCCGCGAGGAGACCCTGATCCGCGGCACGAGCCCCCTTGCCGGGCGCCTGCGCCGCCTTCTCGCCCTCGACCCAGTCCCTTCTTGACCCCTCGCCCCCGAGGGGATAACTTGAGAGATCCGGGGGGCCGTTAGCTCAGTTGGTAGAGCATCGGACTTTTAATCCGGTGGTCGCTGGTTCGAGTCCAGCACGGCTCACCAAACACTTCCACTTCCGATTCCCCGGCACGGTTGCCGCCTTCGGTCGCTGGTTGACCGCGGCCGCTGGCCGCGGCCCCGCGCCGTCGCCAGCGGATGGCTGTAGGCCGCTCGGTCCCCTCTGCGGCCCGGCTGCGCCGGTCCTCCGACCCCCCCGGCCACAGCCACGGCCGCTGCCGCCGGCACAATCGAGTCCAGCACGGCTCACCACTTTCCGGCAGGACAGTGCCTTTTCCGAGCGGCGCGATTCCTGTAGGATGTTCGTCCGGTGACGGCTCGAAGCCCCGACCCCATCGTCTAGCCAGGTCTAGGACACCGGCCTTTCACGCCGGCGACGCGGGTTCAAATCCCGCTGGGGTCACCATTGCCGTCCGCCACCCCTCCCGAGCCGCTTCCCGAAGTCCCTCCCAGCCCGCCGCCCGCCAAGCGGGGTGAGGAGTGAGGGGACCGGGTCGAGGCGCCGGGATGGCGGCAGTCGATCGCGATCCGCCTCTGACATAAGGATCCCGAGCCCGCGACCCTGCCGCCCGCCCCCGCAGCCGGCCCTTTCTGGCAAGGGCGCATTGTAGTGCCGGCGTCTCGCCGGCACACGGGAAAGCTGCGAGTCAGCACCGTCGAGACGGGAAGGCGCGAGAGGATCCGGGGTCGGGCGGCTGGGGGCGGGAGTCGGGATCGGGCGCGGCGACCGCGGGGTGGTGGGGTCAGGGGTG
>CAZKKP010000229.1:0-5652 GCA_964553295.1 uncultured Thermoanaerobaculia bacterium
TGGAGGTCATGGGCGGGGCCCCGCCGGCGCCCCTGTTCGCCGACGGCTTCGAGAGCGGCGACCTCTCAGGCTGGTCGGAGGCCGTCCGCTAGCCGGCGCGGCTCACTCGACAGCGCAGGCGGCGAGGATCGCGGCGTGGAGGTCGTCGAGGGCCTGCTCGCGGCCGGCGACGACGAGGCGGTCCAGCGCCTGCAGCCGGGTCTCGGCGTTCGGCGCCTGCAGCTGTGCGCCCGCGCGCTCGATTCCGATCACGCTGACCCCGAAGTCCTGGCGGAAGTGGAGCTCGCCGAGGGTCTGCCCGCTCAGGCCACAGCGCTCGGGGACGTCCACGGTGGCGATGGTGAATCGGTCCTCCGCGTCCGGCGCGCCGAGCTCGCGGCGGGTGATGTACTCGGCGGCGGCCTCGAGGCTCTCGCCGGCGCCGAGCAGCACCAGCCGGTCGCCGGGGAAGAGCATCAGGCTCGCCTCGGGGTCGAAGAAGGTGGCGCCGGCGCGGCTCACCGCGAGCACCGAGGCGCCGGTTTCGCGGCGCAGCGGGATCTCCCCCAGGGACTTGCCGGCCCACACCGAGCCGGACTCCAGGCGAACCTCGCGGAGGGTGGTCGGCCAGGCGCTGTCCGGCGGCAGCAGGTGCATCGCGGCGTTGAGGGCGTCCACCGCCTGCTCGGCGGCGTCGGAGAAGGGACGGAGCACGAGGTCGGCGCCGAGCTGGCGGTAGTGCTCGGCATCGGCGGTCGAGCGGGCGGTGAGCGCGAGCTTGCCGGGATAGTGCGCGGCCCGCAGCATCCCGACCAGGGAGGTGGCGGCCTCGCGGTCCGGGACCGCGGAGAGCACCCAACGGGTGTGGCGGATCGGCAGGTGCTCGAGCAGATCGGGGGCCGCCATGTCGCCGTAGAGCACGGGTACGCCCTGCTCGCGCCAGTAGCGCAGCACCTGCGGGTCGAAGTCGACGCCGACGACCTCCTGGCCGCGCCGGCGCAGGCCCCGGACGATGCTGCTGCCATAGGTCCCCATGCCGAAGATCAGGACGTCGACCCGGGGCAGGGCGAGGGCTTCGCGCTCGTCGGGCGTTTCCTCGCGGTAGGGGATGCGGCGCTCGAAGATCCCCAAAGCGGGTCCGAGCAGCCGGTACAGCGGCGTCGAGTACAGGATCATGTAGGTCGACAGGCCGATGGTGATCAGCCCGACCAGGGTGACCAGGCCGACGGTGGCCTGGTCGACGTGGCCGAGGGTGGCGCCGAGACCGATCAGGATCAGGGAGAACTCGGAGATCTGGGCGACCGTGAGACCGGCCAGGAATCCGGTCCGCTTGCGGTAGCCCATCAGGCCCATGATCACCATGACGATCAGCGGGTTCCCGATCAGCACGAAGACCGAGAAGACGAGCGCCGGCAGGATCTCACCGCCGAGCAGGGCGAGGTCGAGGCCGGCGCCGAGGTCGATGAAGAAGAACAGCAGCAGGAAGTCGCGCAGGCTGACCAGGCGGGCGCCGATGGCGTCCCGGAAGGGGGTCGAGGCGATCGACACCCCGGCGAGGAAGGCGCCGACCTCCTTGCTGAAGCCGAGCCACTCGCCGAAGGAGGCGAGGCCGACAGCCCAGGCCAGGGCGAACAGCACCAGCAGCTCGGGGGTGCGGGCGAGCTGCTGGAGCAGCCACGGCAGGCCGCGCCGCATGACCACCAGCACCCCGACCAGGAAGGCGACGCCGGCGGCCAGTACGCGACCGAGCTCGAGGGCGAGTGAAGTCTGGTCGGTTCCGCCGGCGCCGAAGGCCGACAACGCAATCATCGCCAGCACCACCGCGAGATCCTGGACGATGAGGAAACCGATCGCGATGCGACCGTGCAGCGCGTCGACCTCGCGCTTGTCCGACAGCAGCTTGACGATGATGATGGTGCTCGAGAAGGTGAGGGCCACCGCGACATAGATCGAGGCGACCACGCCCATGCCGAGCAGCCGGGCGATCAGGAAGCCGCCGACGGAGGTGAAGAGCACCTGGCCGAGGCCGGTGGCCAGCGCCACCCGGCCCATGGTGCGGATCATCGTCAGGTCGAGCTTCAGGCCGACGATGAACAGCAGCACGGCAATGCCGATCTCGGCGAGCAGCTTGAGCGACAGCGGGTCGCGGATGAGGTCGAGGGCGTGTGGTCCGACGAGGATGCCGACCGCGATGAAGGAGACGATGAGCGGCTGCTTCAGCTTGCTGCCGAGGAACCCGACCAGGGCCGCCAGCACCAGCACCAGGGTGGTCTGCAGGAAGACAACGTGGGTCGTGTCGTGAACGGGAGCCTCTCCGCCCGCAGAAAGCGAGGCGGCTGCGCCGCACAGCAGGACGAGGCCCGATCCAGACACCGTCGCTAAGCCCTGCGCCGAACGCCTAGGGCAGGTCTCCGAAGCGATAGTGCTTGCGGATCGGCTCGCTGACCTCCCAGGTGCAGGCCATGCCGGCGGGGAAGGTCACGAGGTCGCCGGCAGCGACGGTCACCGGCTCACCACCTTGCGGGGTGACCGTGACCCGGCCCGCGAGGAGGTAGCAGGTCTCCTGCTCGTCATAGGTCCAGGGGAAGGTCGAGACCTCCTTGGTCCAGATCGGCCAGCGGCTGACGCCGAGGCGCTCGAGGATCTCGGGGGTCGGCTTGTGGTCGACGAGAATGGTGCTCATGGCTCGCTCCCGAATGCTCACTGCTCCGGCGAAGACTACCACGACAGAACCTCGGCCGCGGTCGGGGTGCGCTCGACGGCGACCACCGTCAGGTCGTCGGCGAGGGCGCCGGCGGAGTGGGCGGCCACCGCCGCGGCGACGGCCTCGACGAGCGGATCCACGCCGCGGGGCGCTGCCGCCACCACCTCGGCCAGGCGGTCGCGGCCGAAGAGAGCTCCCGAGGGGTCGAGGGACTCGGTGACGCCGTCGGTGAACAGCAGGAGACGGTCGCCGGGGCGTATCGTGACGACATCGGCCTCGATCGGCAGCGTCCGCAAGAGGCGGGCGATGGCCGGGCCGGTGGGGGCAAGCTCCTGCAGGCGCCCGTCCGACCGGAGCAGGAGCGGCGGCTCGTGCCCGAGGTTGACCCAGGTGACACGGCCGGAGTCGGGATCGACGACCAGCCAGCAGAAGGTGACGAAGCGGCCGCCGCGGAGGTTGCCGACGACGGTCTCGCGGACCCGCCGGGCGAGCTCGGCCGGAGCGGCGCCGGCAGCGGCAGTCGAGCGCACGGCGGCCTGCAGGTTGGCCATCAGCAGGGCCGCCCCCGTTCCCTTGCCGGCGACGTCGGCGATGGCGACGCCGAGCTGGCCGTCCGGCAGGACCACGAGGTCGTAGGCATCCCCGGAGACCTCGCGCGCCGGCCTCCATCGCGCCGCCGCCGTGATCCCCGGCACCTCGGGGAGGGTGGCTGGCAGCATGGACTCCTGGATCCTCCTCGCTTCGGCGGACTCCAGCTCGGCGCCTCGCGGCAGCAGTCGCCCGGCGCCCAGAGCGAGCCGGTTCGCGACCGCGGCGATCAGAGTGGCGTCGTCGTCGTCGAGGGGATCGCCGATCCTGCGCTCGCCGGCCGAGACCATTCCGATCACGCGCTCACCGAGCAGGGCCGGCGCTGCGACCGCGGCCTCGGTCGACCCGAGCGAGCCGACGACCCGGAAGGCACCGGGCTGTTGCAGGCGACGGTCCGAGGTCGGCAGCTCGGCCCGGCGCCGGACCTCGTCGCCGAGGCCGACCGTGGCCAGGGGGGTGAGTCGACGGCCGCCGGGCGCCACCAGCCAGACCGCGACGTGGCTGGGCGTGAGGGTGTCGTGCAGGTCGTCCGCCAGTGATCTTCCGAGCTCGGGAAGGTCGCCCGCGTCGAGCACCGCGGCATCCGCACGGGCGAGCAACGCCTCGCGATCGAGCCGCCGGCGAGCCATGCGGCGGTCGACGAGAGACTGCAGCCATCTCCGCACCGGCACGCAGGCGGCCGCGACCGCGACCGTTGCGAGCACCACGGTCGTCTGGCCTTCCAGCCCCAGCGCCTCCACCAGAGTCACGCCCAGTAAACCCACCAGACCCAGATAGGCGAGCGCCACGAAGGCGGTCAGGCCGCCGTAGACGAGGGTCCGGCGGATGACCTGGTCGACGTCCATGAGGCGGTATCGCAGGATGCCGAAGGCGAAGGCTGCCGGAATCAGGACGTAGCTCAGCTTGCTCAAGGTGCCGAGTGCGAACTGGACCAGCATCGGTTCGGCGCCGAAGGTCTGGTCAGTGAGCCCGACCAGGAACCCGAGGACCATTATTGCGAGGGACAGCAGCAAGGGCGCGGCGAGGCCCCAGAGGGGCCAGCGGAGCTGACGGCGCGCCTCCGGGCCGGCGTCGCGGTAGCTGCGAGCCAGCGCGATGCAGGTGGCGAGGCTCCACACCACGGAGACGAGAGCGACATGGGCCGCGATTCCCAGGACCACGAGCACGCCGGCGAAAAACGCGGCCGAGCTCGACGCCTGGACGGTCAGAGGTGCCGTCGCGAGGCACAGGGCGAGGAGACCACCCTGGACGACCCAGGGTCGACTGATCAGCGCTCGCCGAAAGCCCTCGCGCCGCGCCGAGCGGACGACGGCGACCGTCGACCACCCGAGTCCGAGGATCGCCGCCGCTGAGAGAACCCACGACAGGCCAGCCACCCGCTCACTGGCGGCGCCGAGGAGAGCGGCGGCGATCGCGACGACCGGCAAGAAGGGCGCTGTGTGGATCCAGGTAACGATGGTCGGCCAGCGGGTGAGCACCGGCCGCTGCTGCGGGAAGACCAGCGCGAAGTGGAGCAGCAGGTTGACCATGACCATGCTCAGGCCGACCACGACCGCCATCCAGAGAAAGGCTCCGAGGTCGGCGCCGAGTGGGCGGGCGCCCGAAAGGTCCGGCAGCACGGGCTCGGCGGCTGCCCACAGCACGAACAGCGCCGCGCCACAGGCAGAGAGCAGGAAGAACACGGTCGTCGGCGGCGATCCCGGTCTTGCCCAGGCGACGATGAGCGCGATCACCAGGTAGGCCAGGGCGACCACCGTCGACACCACCATGCCGGCCACGATCTGCCGGCTTCCGAGGGGCGAGGACAGCACGATCTCGAGCTCACGCTCACCGTCCGGACCCCGCACCACGACCGCCATCGCGTCGCCCGGTCGGAGGTCGGCGGTGGCCAGGCGCAGGGCGGCCAGCTCGGAGGCGGCCGCCCCGGCGACCTGCAGCACCACCTCGTCCTGCCGGACTCCGGCCTCGGCGGCCGGCGACCAGGGGTCGACCACCATCACCGCGCCCTCGCTCAGGACGCCACCCGCGAGCCAGGGAATCGACAGCGGCGAGTCCCGGCCGGTGTAGGCCGTCCAGGCGAAGCCGGCCCAGCCGGTCTGGCGCCAGTGGGCGACCGCCCAGCCGAGGGTCGCGGCGGTGGTGACAAGCTCGAGCAGGACGATTGCGAGGACGACCGGGCGTCGCATCGCCCGTGATAGTACCGTGTCCGCGTCGCCGGCCACCGTCGGGTGACCGCCCTCACCGGTGACGCTCCGGAAGGCGTATACAGTGTCGTGAAACCTGGGAGGCCGTGATGGTCCGACGCAGCGTGGCGATACGGCTGGCGGTGGTGCTGGCGGGTGCGACGGCGCTGGAGGCCGGGCAGTGCGAGTGGCGGTGGG
>CAZKKP010000229.1:5662-6517 GCA_964553295.1 uncultured Thermoanaerobaculia bacterium
TTCGCGGGCTCGACTGGGGCGCCGGTCGATGGGTCGCGGTCGGCGACGGCGTGGTGCTGTCGAGCGCCAGCGCGGACCAGTGGTCCCTGGAGCTGGAGGTCGAAGGTGTGATCCTGACCGACGTCGACTTCGGCGCCTCGAGGTTCGTCGCGGTAGGGCCGGGCCTTGGCGGCGATCTCCTGACCAGCAGCGACAGTCGTACCTGGGAACGGCGGCCGGCCGGGTGGGCGGTCGGACCCGACAGCATCCACTGGGCCGGCGAGCGATTCGTCGCCGCCGCCGGGACCGAGATCTGGACGAGCGTCGACGGCCTGACCTGGACACGGGCGGGCGAGGTGCCGTTCGCCGGCGCCGGGCTCCCGGGAGGCGCCGCCGCCAGCCGGGTCGACCTCGCCTGGGACGGCGCCCGGGTCTACTGGGCCGGCGGCCTCGAGGTCCACCGCTCGACCGACCTCGGGAAGTGGGAGAGGGTGCTCACGATCGAGTCCTGCGCCCAGTTCTCCGGTCTCCTCGGGCTCTGGGCCGAGCCGGGTCTGGTGATCGCCAGCGCCGCCGTCGCCTGCCCGACCCCCTACCTCGACTACCAGGCGCAGATCCACTCGAGCCGCGACGGCGGGGGCAGCTGGCAGCTCGACTGGGACGAGCCGGGCGCCGGCTTCCCGGCGCTGTCGCGCTCGCGCTCCGGCTGGGTGGCGGTCGGCGTCGGCGGCGACCTCGTGGCGAGCCCCGACGCCCGCATCTGGTCCTGCCAGTGGGGGGCCTGCTCGTCGGCGGCCTGCGCCGACGAGCTGTGGGCGGTGATGGCGGACGGCGACGGAGGGCTGGTCGCCGGCGGCGGCGTCGGACTCTGCGACG